>NZ_DIHV01000030.1:6189-7479 GCF_002420325.1 Marinobacter sp. UBA5687 | reverse complement strand
GCCCGGGAGAAACGCAACAAAACGTCTTCATGAGTACCTTGGGTGCATTGCTCTGATCGGTTTACACTGAATCAACGTAAGCGGTATCAGTAACGTCACTTTTGTGTATTGGAGAAGCCTGTGAGCGGTATACCGGTTGGCATCAGCACCTGCCTGTTGGGCAAGGAAGTTCGGCACGACGGCGGCCACAAACACTCCCGCTACTGCACCCAGGTGCTGGCAAAGCACTTCGAGTTCAGGTCTATCTGCCCGGAACTTGAAGCCGGCCTCGGCGTTCCCCGCCCCGCCATTCATCTGCGGGAGCATGAAGACGGTCTTCATCTGGTGGAAAGCAAGGGCAGCAAAGACCACACCGAAGGCATGCAGAACTTCATTGCCGAGGTACTTCCCTCGCTGGCCAACCTTCGCGGCTACATCCTGATGGCGAAATCGCCCAGTTGCGGCATGGAGCGCATCAAGATTCACAACGCCGAAGGCAGTTTCATGCACAGGGATGGCCGCGGTATGTTCGCCGAGGCGCTGATGAAAGCCTACCCGCTGATGCCGGTGGAAGAGGAAGGCCGCCTGCACGATGACATGCTGCGGGAAAACTTCATTGAACGGGTGTTTGCCTACGACGACTGGATGCAGAACGTGGCAGGCGAAAACCTGACCAAGCAGGCGCTGATTGATTTCCACACCCGCCACAAGTTCACCCTGCTGGCCCATTCCGAGAAGATCTACCGGCAACTGGGCCCGATGCTGGGCGACCTCAAATCCGAACCTCTGGAACAGATTGCCGACCGCTATATCCATCAGTTCATGGAAGCCATGACCCAACGGGTAAGCCGTGGCTCGCATGTGAATGCCATGCAGCATCTGCTGGGTTTTCTGAAAGAAGGCATGTCGGCCGAGGAAAAAACCGTTCTGCTGGAGCAGATCGAAGCCTATCGGCGTGGTGAGATACCTCTGGTGGTGCCCATGACGCTGCTGCGCCTGGCCCAACGCAAGGAACCGGTAGACTACCTGCACTCCCAGAAATACCTGACGCCCTACCCGGACGAACTGGGCCTGAGAAACAACGTATAACCCCAAAAACAAACGGGGCAGAGGATTCTTCCCCTGCCCCGTTTTTGTTTGTGGCTACCGGGTGTGTCAGAACCCGTACAGCAACGACAACGAGGTTTCTGTATCAGTCTTGTCGGTACCGGCGGGCGCATCGGATACATGCTTTACCCGGAACGCCGCTTTCATCGACAGCGACCCCACGATACTGGTCTGCAGGGCCGTTTCGGACTGGCTGATGGTGTT
>NZ_DIHV01000030.1:0-5817 GCF_002420325.1 Marinobacter sp. UBA5687 | reverse complement strand
GATAAGGCGTAGTCGAAATGGGCGGCTAATCTTGCGATCGCTTCCTTTTCGGCGTCGTCGCCATCGTCATTCACCTCTTCAAGCTTGTTATACCGATAACCCAGACCCGCCGAAAGGTCGAGGAACGATCGCTCTCCCACCTGCCAGACGCGGTTTCCGTAACCAGTGCTCAAGGTAGACTCGAAATCGTAACCGGAGAAACGATCGTCTTCCCAGGAACCTCTGACAAACCAGTATTGTTGCTCATCGAACTTGTAGTCGGATTCCAGCGCAACCTGATACTCCTCTGCCGTGGTTTCTTCATCGGCTTCGGTGTATCGGGAGCTGAACTCGCCGGTATTTCGCCATGTTGGCGTCTCGTGTTTCAGGGCCAGCCTACCATTCACCTTGGTTTCTTCGGTGTTGCCAGAGGTCAGCAAAATGCCAAGCTCAGCCTCACCTTCGACGTTGCCGCTTTCCTGGGCCCAGGCCACGGGGGCCACCACCAGGCAGGCAACCGCCAGGGGTTTTCTGATCAACATACTATCTCCTTACTCAGGGGCTGTTAATTCACAACAGACTTACGCTGCTTTTCCCCCTCCAGACTCCTGCGCGCCTGTGCTTCCCGTTCGGCCTTCTTGCGGGCCTTTCGCTCAGCAATAATGCGTGCGGCCTCGCCGCCGACGTGTTCTTCTCCCCGCTCACGGGCCAGGCGCATCTGGCGCTCACGCTCCTTGAAACGGGCTTTCTGTTCTTCGGTCAGGCTGTCGATGCACTGGTGGCAACTGACACCCTGTTCGTATTCCGGGCGCTGCTTGTCGGCCTCGGTAATCGGCCGGCGACAGGCGTGGCACTGGTCGTATTCGCCACGTTCCAGGTTGTGATTCACCGTTACCCGGTCGTCAAATACGAAACACTCACCCTGCCACAGACTCTGCTCCTGAGGAACCTCTTCCAGGTACTTCAGGATGCCGCCCTTGAGGTGATACACCTCTTCGAAGCCCTGCTCTTTCAGATAAGCCGTAGACTTCTCGCAGCGGATACCGCCGGTGCAGAACATGGCGACTTTCTTGTGCTTCTGCGGGTCGAGGTTCTGCTTCACATACTCGGGAAACTCGCGGAAGGTGTCAGTGGCCGGATTGACGGCGTTTTTGAAAGTGCCGATCTCGACTTCGTACTGGTTACGGGTGTCGACCAGGACAACGTCCGGATCAGAGATCAGCTCGTTCCATTGTTGCGGCTCCACGTAGGTGCCGACAATCCGCTTGGGATCGATGCCATCGACGCCCATGGTGACGATTTCTTTCTTGAGTTTGACCTTGGTGCGTTTGAACGGCTGGATATCGACGAAGGATTCTTTGTAGTCGATGCCGTTGAAGCGGTCGTCTTTGCCAATCCACGCTTTCACAGCGTCGATGCCTTCTCGGCTGCCGGCGATGGTTCCATTGATGCCTTCGCGGGCCAGCAGCAGGGTGCCGTGCACGCCTTTTTCCAGCATCAGGTTCAGCAAGGGCTGGCGTAGATCTTTGTAATCATTGAGGACTGCGAACTTGTAGAGCGCGCAGACGACGATTTCGTTGCTCATGGTTTTCTCCTGCGGGCCGGATCGTAAATCCGGAGCATGGTTTGATATTTGTCACGGCCGGTGGGCGCGAGGGGGCAAAGTTTAATCAACCAGGCCCCCGATGCAAGTTGCGGATGGCCGCATTACTCCGCTTTGGCCAACTCCCGTTCTACAACCGCCGACAACTGGCCCCAGCCGGGCCGGGTCAACTGAATATTGTCGACCATGACTGTGGGCGTGCTGGCGACCCGGAGCTGGACAGCCACTTGCAGGCTCTGTTCGACAGCTTCCCGGTGCAGTTCGGTTTCCATGCAACGACGGAAGCGGCGTTCTTCCAGGCCGAGGTCGTTGGCGTAGCGGGTGAAGGTGGCCGTCGGATCGTTGGAGCCACTCCAGTCCAACTGGGAACCGTAAAGTTTGTCGTGCATGGCCCAGTACTGGTCCTGATCACCCGCACAACGGGCGGCCAGGGCGGCGGGCATGGCGTTCTGGTGCTGGCGCAGAGGCAGGTCGAAATAGACGAAACGGACTTTACCGGACTCCACATATTCTTTCTTGAGGCGCTGGCTGGCTTCGGCGAAGCGGGCGCAGGCCGGGCACTGGTAGTCGGCGAACTCGCGAACGACAACCGGAGCATCTTCGTTGCCAATGGAAATGCCGTACTGGTCAACAATGGCCGGGAATT
Source organism: Marinobacter sp. UBA5687 (assembly GCF_002420325.1). Taxonomy (NCBI): domain Bacteria; kingdom Pseudomonadati; phylum Pseudomonadota; class Gammaproteobacteria; order Pseudomonadales; family Marinobacteraceae; genus Marinobacter; species Marinobacter sp. UBA5687. Next base: position 3,589 of record NZ_DIHV01000030.1, on the reverse strand, counting down.
CGTCGGCGTTAGGGGCCGCCACGGGAAGTGCCTCGGAGCTGGGTGCCGGTGGTTTGGTGACGAAGTACAGGCCAGCGATGACGGCCACCCCGATCACCAGTGACAGTACGATGATCAGTGATTTTCGGCCCTGCGTGTTACGTGGCGAAGGGGCGCCGGTCTGTTTGCGTCGTTTTGCTTCACCCATGACGGGCTCCTTGTCTGGAGGTTGATTACATACTATCTCAGAAAACCGGTTTCGCGGCTCTGCGGGAACAGGCTAAGATTCCCCATAGCTTGAGAAAGTTCCAATAAAAATCAAGGACTCAACATGCCAATTCCCGCACAGCTCCAAAATCAGCTTCGTCTTCCTTTAATTGCCGCCCCGATGTTTCTGATTTCCTCACCCCGCCTGGCCCTCGCCTGTTGCAAAGCCGGCATCGTGGGCAGCTTTCCAGCCCTGAACCAGCGCAGCAGTGAGGGTTTCGAGCAATGGCTGATGCAGATGAATGACGAGCTGGCGCAATGGCAAGCGCAGCAACCAAGCGCGACAACCGCGCCCTATGCGGTGAATCTGGTGGTTCACCGCACCAACCCGCGCTGGCAAGCGGATCTGGAGCTTTGTGTAAAACATCAGGTGCCAATTGTCATTACCTCCCTGGGCGCGGCCAGTCAGGTGGTGGAAGCCGTGCACAGCTACGGTGGGCTGGTGTTCCACGATGTCACCAATCAGAAGCACGCCCGCAAGGCGGCAGAAGCCGGGGTGGATGGCATCATTGCGGTCAGCGCCGGCGCCGGTGGCCATGCCGGTACCACCAACCCGTTTGTACTGGTGCATGAAATCCGTGAAGTATTTGACGGCACCATTTTGCTGGCCGGCGGTTTGTCGCACGGAGAGGATCTGTTGGCAGCCCAGGCATTGGGGGCGGATCTGGCCTATATGGGCACACGGTTTATCAATACCGAGGAATCGGAAGCGGAAGATGCCTATCGGAACATGATCATCGAAGCCGTATCAGCGGATATCATCTATACCCCGGCGGTGTCCGGTGTACCGGCCAGTTTTATGCGCCAGAGTCTGGAAGCCGCTGGCTTTGATATGCAGAAGCTGAACCAGGCCGGCGATGTGAATTACGGCGAGAAGCTCAAGCCCATGGACGATGAAGCCAAAGCGTGGAAGACCGTCTGGTCCGCCGGTCAGGGTGTGAGTCAGATTAACGATGTGGTGTCGGTTGAAGCACTGGTTCAGCGTCTGGAAGCGGAGTATCAGCAGGCCCGTTCACGCCTGATGGGATGATTCCGGATAGCGGTTGGCGAAGGCCTGAAGTTCCGGAAAGAAGGCCAGAAAATGTTCCTCCAGTTCCGATTCGTTGGCCCGGATTTCGTCGATGATGCCGGTAAACCGGTTGGCAAAGCGGATTCGGCTGGCCACGCGATCGAGGGCATAGCCGATGTTGTCCATATCCTGATAGGCGCCAAACCAGTCATGCTCGACCATGCGACGGGTCACCACCGCCATGTTGTCGGGCATCAGCGCCTGGTGGTTTTGCAGATCCCGGTATACGGTCCGGATAAAGGTATCTTTGTCCCAGTCACTGAACTGTTCCCAGTGCCGGAGCAGGAAGTGGTCGTAGAGGATATCCAGAGCCACGCCGGCAAAGCGCCGGCGCTCCCTTGAGAACAGGCTTTTACTGGCCAGCACCTGCGGATGCTGATCGGTGAATACATCAACCGCCAGGTGGTGCCGCACGCCTGCAAGCACCGGCGACGGCACATGATCCCAGTCCAGTCCCCGGGTAAAATCCCCGAGAATACTGCCCACTCTCGCCTCCGGTGAGTCCGGGGCGAGGAAGGTGTGGGCGAGGTGGTTCATGGCTCAGTCTTCGCTTTCCAGTTCGATTTCATCGGCGACGTAAACACCCGGGGGTGACTCAACGTAATCTATCTCAAGACTTACCGATGCCCCCTGTGAGAACGCCGATTCGATAGAGCTTCTCTCGCCATCATCGAAGTCGACAAGACTGATATCGATTCTGACACCAAGGATCGTATAAAAACTATCCTCGATATCAGACAACTGGCCTTCCAGCTCATACTTCCGCGGACTCGCCGGAGTAGTGTCTTCCTCGTTGCGCTCAATCTTGACGGCCTCAAGCGTAACGCCAGAGCCGGACTGCCGCTCGATACCTTCCACTTCTACCTGATAACTGCCGTTCAGGTCCGCCAGTTTCAGGCGCAGATCGCTGTCATCGTCGGTGATGATCGTCCGTGGCGTGAGCTGCACCAACACACCACCAACCCGGAAGGTCTGGTCGTTGAAGTTGAGCGTGTTGACGTCGAGGACACCGTCTACTGAGGCGTTGCCTTCACGAGCTTCAATTTCTTCAGCCAGTACGGAGCCATTGTCCTGGAAATCCCCCTCAACCTGTATCAGCATGCCGGCGGTCAGATCCGAGGCCGACAAACCATCATCAAACTCGGTGTTGTCGTCGACAAAGACAATCAGGCCGTTGATGTGGAAGGATCGGTCCGATGCGTTGTAGTCGGTGCTCACGGGGCCTGAGAACTCAATGTCATCGCCGAAGCCCCGACGGTAGCGACGGGTTTCGCCTTCGTCGATTTCCCGGGCAATCAATACGCCATTGGAGATCGTACCTTCGGCCTCCACCAGCAGAAGATCCGCCAGATCGGCTTCCGTCAGCGACCCGGCGAACGCGCTGTCAGTGTAAGAGACCGACTGCCCGTTAATGCTGAACTGATTCAGATTCAGCTGCAATGACCCCTCGTCAATGCGGCCTTCGATCTCTACGTTGGTTTCGTCCTGCGTCATCAAACCAATGTGGCTTGCCCGGTACCGGCCGTCGGGGTCCGGCTCACGCCAGCCACTGATGCGCACGAAAGCGCCGTCTGCCAGGGTTTCAAGCGCAATGTCCTTGAACACCGTCTGCTGGTCGGCAACCACAGTCTGCTCATAGATGGTGAACTGCACCGATTCGACCATACCGTCGGCATCCGGGGTCTGAATCAGATTGTCCACACGCCCGCGGAAGGTATCGTCGTACTCGACCGACTCCGCATTCCCCCGGCCATCAACTCGCCACTCGCCTTCGATCCTCAGGATCATGCCTTCCTGTAACTGGTCTTCACGCTCAATGCCGTCATCACTGCTGACGCGACCATCCGTCTCAAACTTCACGCCATTGACGAAGACACTGCCGAAACCGGAAACCGGCCCAACGCTGGAGCCTGTGCCTCGGATGCCGCCGTCGGCAACGCCGACTCCACCACCGCCACCGCCGCCGCAGGCACTCAACACGCCGAGTGCGATCGGTGCGGCGGCGAGTTTCAGCATTCTGTGAAGCGTTACTGCTCTGAACATTGCTCTCTCCTGCGGGCCATCCGGGCCCGCCACTGATTGTCAGCTGTCGTTGTGGCGTCGTCGTAGCTTGTCGATATCAACAAAATCATCGTAATTGCCCAGGCTCAGTGAACCGGTAGCACCCCAGGGAGCATAAGCGCTTCTCTTTAACAGAACGTGACCGCTCTCCAGGGTTTCCACAATGCCCTTTCGAAGCAGTTCCGCAAGCACGACAGAAGGCACCAGGTTTGG
>NZ_DIHV01000015.1:0-9372 GCF_002420325.1 Marinobacter sp. UBA5687 | reverse complement strand
TCGCCGAAGTGATCAGCGATGGCTCTGAGGGCTTGTGTGCCTGGTTCTACGACCTGTCGGGCGACATCGTCAGCGTCCACCCAATGCACGCCAAGAGCGCCAAACATGCGGGCAACGGTGGATTTTCCAGAGCCAATACCTCCGGTGAGGCCGATAACCGAATAGCGGGACATTCAGACTCCTAGGTACCCGAACCACAAGGCCTGGATTTCAGGCCCAAACCACAACGAGAGTAAGCCTGCAGCGGCCAGGTAAGGGCCGAAAGGAATTGGTACTTCACGCCCGTGTTTGCGGAATACCATCAGGCTGATGCCCACAATCGCGCCCACCAGAGAGGAGAGCAGAATCACCGCAGGCAGCAGTTGCCAGCCCAGCCAGGCCCCCAGCGCCGCTAACAGCTTGAAGTCACCGTGCCCCATGCCTTCCTTGCCGGTGGCCAGTTTGAACAACCAGTACACGCTCCAGAGCGAGAGGTAACCTGCCACAGCGCCCCAGAAAGCGCTGCCAAAATCCGTCAGCACACCAAAGTAGTTAAGCACCAGGCCAAGCCACATCAGGGGCAGGGTGATGCCGTCTGGCAGGAGCTGGGTGTCGAAATCGATCATGGTCAGCGCCACCAGCGCCCAGACCATCAGCAGTGCCCAGAGCGCGGACTCGGATGGCCCCAACAGATAAACCGTTACGACGGAAAAAACCGCAGTCAGTGCTTCAACGATGGGGTAACGCGGCGAAATACGTGTTTTGCATGAAGAGCATTTGCCACCAAGCATTAGCCAGCTGATGACCGGAATGTTTTCCCAGGCGCGAATTTTGTGACCGCAGGAGGGGCAGGTGGATGCCGGTTTTGAAAGAGTTATCCGCTCATCTGACTTGCGGTCGCCCTCCGGCACTTCCAGAAACTCCTCGCACTGGCACCGCCATTCCTGCTTCATCATTTTTGGCAGGCGAAGGATGACAACGTTCAGAAAACTACCGACGCAGAGAGAGACGAAAATGACGACCAGATAGAGAAGCCAGGGAGTGGACAGGATGGTTTCTAGGGGGAGCATTCAGAGACTCTGGTTTATCGTTTTTTTGCCCCCTCTCCCTGCAGGAGAGGGGGGGATGCTGGTGTAAATCAGCCGACGACCTGCCCCATCTGGAAGATGGGGAGGTACATCGCGACGATGAGACCGCCAACCAACACGCCGAGAACCGACATGATCATGGGTTCCATCAAGGCGGTGAGGTTGTCCACCATATCGTCAACAACGGCTTCGTAATGTTCCGCAACCTTGCCGAGCATTTCGTCCAGGTTACCGGACTCTTCGCCGATGGCTGTCAGCTGAACGGCCATAACGGGGAAGACGTCTTGCTGACGCATTGATGCCTGGAGTTGGGTACCGCTTGAAACATCATTTTTGATGCGCATAACCGCATCGCGATATACCGCATTGCCCGTCGCACCGGCTACCGAATCCAGCGCATCAACAAGGGGGACACCGGCAGCAAAGGTAGTGGAAAGCACCCGGCCAAACTTCGCGACGGCGGATTTATCGAGAATTTCACCCACAACGGGCAACTTGAGTGTGTACTTGTCGACAAAATCCGAAAACTTTGGTGAGCGGCGTTTTGCCTCTTTAAACGTAAAGATAACGCCTACTATCCCAAGCAAGACCACAAACCACCAGGATTGCATCCACTCCGAAAGCCGAACCACCATTTGTGTAAATACCGGTAGCTCGGCGCCAAAACCCTGGAACAAGCTTTCGAACTGAGGAACTACCTTTACCAGCAGGATGGCCGTTACCACAATGGCAACCACGATAACGGCAATGGGGTAAGTCATTGCCTTTTTAACTTTCTTCTTGAGAAGCTCAGTTTTTTCGAGATACGTGGCAATTCGGTCCAGCATCTGCTCCAGGGCACCGGCTTTCTCGCCTGACTCCACCAGGTTGCAATAAAGATCGTCAAAATGTCTTGGATGTTTGCGCAGCGCAGAAGCGAAACCCGTACCAGACGAAATATCGTTGCGAATGCTCATCACCAGTTCCTGCAGACCTTTGTTCTCAAGGCCGTCTGCAACGATGTCGAAGCTCTGAACCAGAGGGACGCCAGCTTTCATCATCGTTGCGAGCTGGCGGGTCAGCATCGCAATGTCGAACGGCGTGATTTTCTTTTTGCCACCAAAGAGTGGTTTGGGCTTTTTCTTTACCTTGTCCGGAATAATGCCCTGCTTTCTCAACTGGGCCTTAACCAGGGCCAGGTTTGATCCGGTCAATTCGCCCTTGGCTTTGTTGCCTTTGCGGTCTTTGCCTTCCCAAACATACGATTCCAGCTTCTGCGCTTTTTCTGCCATGCTTAATCCTTCGTCACGCGATTGGCTTCCTCAAGGCTGGTCACTCCCTGAATCACCTTCATAAGAGCCGACTGCCTGAGATTTCGGAAGCCTTCTGCCTGAGCCTGCTTTGCAATTTTAATGGAGCTGGCTTCTTCCATAATCATGTTTGCCAGTTCATCGGTAATGCGGACCACCTCGTAAATACCGACGCGGCCCTTATATCCACCATTGCATTTATCACAGCCCTTGGGGCGGTACAACGTGAAGCCTGTATCAATTTGTTCTTGTGTGAACCCTTCCTTCAAAAGCACGTCCTGAGGGACGTCTGAGGGTTGCTTGCAACTGTTGCACAGTCTTCGGCCAAGTCGTTGGGCGATGATCAGGCTAACCGACGTTGCGATGTTAAAGGCAGGCACGCCCATGTTCATCATCCGGGTCAGCGTCTCGGCGGCGCTGTTGGTGTGCAGAGTAGACAAAACCAGGTGGCCGGTTTGTGCGGCTTTGATGGCAATGTTTGCAGTTTCAAGATCCCGGATCTCACCCACCATGATGACATCCGGATCCTGACGCAGGAATGCGCGCAAGGCCTCGGCAAACCCAAGGCCGACCTTGGTGTTGACGTTTACCTGGTTGATACCTTCAAGGTTGATCTCCGCCGGATCCTCGGCCGTCGATATATTTCGCTCGGTGGTGTTCAGAATATTAAGGCCGGTATAGAGTGAGACCGTCTTACCAGACCCTGTCGGGCCAGTTACCAGGATCATGCCCTGAGGCTGTTCGAGCGCTTCAAGGTACATCTCCTTCTGGTCTTCTTCGTAGCCCAGTACGTCAATCCCAAGTTGGGCCTGGCTGGGATCCAGAATCCGCAGAACAATCTTCTCTCCCCACAGGGTCGGGAGGGTGTTCACCCGGAAGTCTATGGCTTTGGTTTTGGACAACTTCAGCTTTATCCGGCCGTCCTGGGGGACTCGGCGCTCAGAAATGTCCAGTTGCGCCATGATCTTGACCCGCGCTGAAATCTTCGGTGCCAGCTTGATGGAAGGGCGGGAAACTTCTTTAAGAATGCCGTCTGTGCGGTATCGAACCCGGTACGCTTTTTCATAGGGTTCGAAGTGAATATCGGAGGCGCCGCCGCGGATAGCGTCCAGCAGCATTTTGTTCACATACTTAACGATCGGGGCATCGTCAACTTCGGTTGTCGATACCGATCCGTCGTCATCTTCGTGATCGCCGCCTTCCGTCTCGACTCCCTCGAGGTCTGCATCTTCCAGGTCTCCCATGGTGGAATCATGGGATTCAAGATAGCGATCAATGGCGGCCCGCAGCTTGGCATCGTCTACGAGAATGGCATCGGTGCTCAGGCCGGTGTTGAACTTGATCTCGTCCAGGGCCTGAATGTTCGTGGGATCCGACACCGCAATAAACAGGCGATTCCCGCGTTTGTAGAGCGGCAAGGCGTTGTGTTTGCGGAGTAGTTTTTCGTCGACAACCTTGTCAGGCATCATCTCAGGCAGAAACGAATCCAGATCCATTACGGAAACGCCAAATTCCATCGCCGCTGAGAAGGCGAGCTTGGAGCTGTCAGCCAACTGATTTTGTGTCAGATAGGTGATCAGTGGAATGCGGTTTTGGGAGGCCTGGAGAAATGCGTCTTTTGCTGTTTCTTCATCCAGCAGGCCGTCGTCTACGAAGCGGCGTGCAAGTCCTGTCAGTGTCACGTTTCTGTTATTGGTCGCCATAAATGCTCTGAGAAGAATCGTCTAAGTGACTGAATGTCGTATTCATCGATGGAGAGTTTAGATGTACCGGAATGGTTTGGAAAGGTTCCGTCAGAAGAGTAGGCACAACAGGGGAGGACATGTAGTAATAGGGTGCGTGTCTAGAATTTGCTTTCGGGTGACAAAAAACGTCACACCTGGACTGAGCGCGGCGCACCTGCGAGTGCGTGACCTGGTTCACATAAGCTCATAACACGCTGAGCGAGAGTGACTTTTTTGCATTATATGACAATTGGCACGCCGTATGCTTTGCCAGAATCAGCTCAAAGCGGATGCGGGGCCTCGCTCCACAGCCCCCGGAGCTGTAACACGCAAAACGACAACTCTAGAGGTCGATAACATGCAAGAAATCAAAATGAATCACGCTCAGAAGGGTTTTACCCTGATCGAACTGATGATCGTTGTAGCGATCATCGGTATCCTGGCAGCTGTTGCTATCCCCCAGTACCAGGACTACACCGCTCGTACCCAGGTTTCTCGTGTAGTTGGTGAAGTAAATGCTCTGAAATCCAACGCTGAGAGCATCTTCAACAACGGTGGCCAGATCGGCAATGAAGACGACCTGACAACCAACCCTCGCACTATCGGTATTGGCTGGACTGGTTCCAACCTGGTTGTTGGTGCAAACACTGCCCCCAACTTCGGTCTGAACATTGTTGATGGCGCTCTGGCAACTATGTCGTGGAACGTTGAAATGGGTACTGACGCTTCTGCAGCGGTTCGTGGTGCCACTATCACTGTTTCCCGCACTGCTAACGGCGCTTACACTTGCGTGATCACTCCGCCGACCACCAACAACGGTTGGAAAGACAGCTACGCGCCTGCAGGTTGCCCGGCTTCCTAATACGAAAGCCGCATAGCTGAATTGCCGCAACGATCAACAGTTATCAATGCGGTAAACTGAAAGCCCAAAGCAGATGCTTTGGGCTTTTTTGTTTGGAGGTCAGATAGCTTTGAAAACACCTCAAGTGGGTATAGCCGCCGCAGCTTCCTTCATCGCGATCACCTTGCTGGCGGTACTTTTTGCGGATTTTCTACCAACCTCGGCGGGGTCCTATGCGGACCAGAGATTTCTTTTGGTGGCCTGGCTGGGGGGCATTACGATTGTTTCTACCTATTTGTTGATCTCCAGAGGTGTCTGGATCAAGCCAGCCTTTGTGCAGGCCTTACCGTTTATTCTGTTGATTATTGGGTTTCCAGTGCTTTCGCTGGCTTTTATTCAGCAGCCCTATGCCTATGTCGAGCCTGGCCTGTACTCATTCTATTTTGCCGCCGTCATTCTGGGCGGTACCGCTCTGGCCCAATCAGGTATCTCCATGAAGTGCCTTGAGGCACTTGTCGTTATAACGGCTGCTGCCTGTTTTCTCTACGGCGCAATGTCGCTGAATGTTTACCTGTTCGCCCTGGCCGGCGGTCATGCCGATCTCTCTGATCTGATTCCCTGGGGGTTTGTCAATATTCGTTACTGGAGCCATGTGGCGACGTGGCTTCTTCCTGTCTTTCCCTTAGCTGTGTTGGTGGGTCCTTTTGCAAACCATCGGCTTTGGCGAGTGCTTGTTGCCGTTGGTGCGGGGCTATGGTGGTGGATTGTCTTCCTGTCGGCAGCTCGTGGATCTGTGCTGGGTGTGGCCGTGGGTGTCGTTGTCGCGAGCGTAATCATTGGTCGCCAGTGTTGGCCGTGGTTGAAGCAATTCCTGGTCTACCTTGTGCTTGGTGGCTTCTTTTGGTTTGTCCTGTCGCTGCTTGTGCCGATTCTGGTTTTCGGGGAGCCGGAGCTTCGAACCATCAGTCAGGGAAGTTCTGGAAGAGCGCCGTTGTTTATCGAAGCATGGCAAATGAGCCTTCAGAGATTTCCTTTTGGAATGGGGCCCCAGTCTTGGCTGACTCACGATCTTTTGACGTCATCTTATGCTGAGAGCAAAAAGTTTGGTCATCCGCACAACATGTACCTTATGTGGGCGGCTGAATATGGGTGGCTGCTTCTTCTGATTTTGTTCTGGGTGGCTTTTCAAGTTGCTTCGTTTCTCTACGCTCGCTGCAAAGTCATAAAGTCGAGTGCAGGTTCAACCGAGGGGATTGTTCTTGCAGCTCTGTTGGCTTCTATTGTCGGGGCCTTAATTCATGCGGGCGTATCAGCGGTCTTTATCGCACCTGGCTCGATGCTAGTGGGGCTGTTGATCATGCCTGTTTTTTTGGGGTTTATTGTTCCGGGTACCCTTAAGGGGAAGAGATATAAGAACGATGCCTCGCGACCCTTGAGAAAAGCCCTTCAGGCGGCCGTAATCGCCACGCTTGTCTTTTTGCTCTGGGGTGCCTGGGCGTTTGAGGTGAAGAATTATTATCTCGATATGAGAGAGGACGAGTCCTATTATTACCAAGTCTTGAGGGAGCGAGCTCTTCCCCGATTCTGGTTGCATGGCTATTTCCCGCGCAATGACGTGGGAAGTTGAAATTAGCGCCCTGTGGAGTTGACGCTGATGGCCTGTTTTTTGCCTTACTAAATGCCAAGATGCATAGAGTGAGGCATGGTCATGGTTCGGAATAGCGACGGTTTTACCCTGATAGAATTGATGATTGTTGTTGCCGTTATTGGCATTCTTGCGGCTGTGTCTCTGCCTTTTCTTCAGGCTAACACCATGAAATCCCAAATCAATCGTGCTGCGGCGGAGCTTGCGTCGTACCGATCGGCGTTTGAGGCGAACCTCTCTGCTTCCACGCCGGTCAACAATGAAACCTTGGGTTACTCTCCATCCGCTTTGACGGTTGGAAGCTCCGCAATTGAAATTGCAGCGGTTAACCCTGACGGTTCTGGGCATATCGAGGTGACCATGGGCGGCAATGCTCACCCAAATTTGGCGGGCATCGTGATTCGATACGAGCGGAGCATTGGTGGTGCCTGGGCTTGCGTTATAGACAGAACCGCTGCGCCAAACTGGCAGTCTCGCCTGCTGCCGCCCGGTTGCACCGAGATCTGATAGAAGGGCCTATTGGCGGGTCAGGTAAGAGGTTAATGCCTCGATCTGCACCTCCGACAAAACTCCAGCCACCCCAATCATCGGCGTACTGTGTTTGGTCGGGTCCATCTCCTTGAACCGTCTAAGGGCAATCCCAAGATATTCAGCCGGTTGGCCGGCCAGACGGGGCATGTCCCTGAAACCTTGTGCCTTGTCACCGTGGCAACCGGCGCAGCGCACAGCAAACAGCTTCTCGCCAGCCTCAGCCTTGGTAGGGTCGCCGCCGGTGCGGGGCTTAGCCGTTTGCTGGCTGTAATAAACCGCAATATTAATTCGCTCCTCCAATGACAGTGTTTTCGCCAGCTTGGACATCACATAGTCCTCACGGGTACCGTCACGGAATTTCTCGAACTGGTTGAACAGGTAGAGCGGGTGTTGGGCGGCCAGGTTGGGTATGTATTCGCGCTTGCTGTTGCCGTCCTCGCCGTGACAATAGCCACAAAAGCGGATGCGCTCGTGACCGGCCTCGTAGCTGGCCTGGCGCTTGGCGTCATCGGCCATGATGGCGTTCAGTTGTGACATTGCATCGTCGGCAGAGCTGGCTGAAACCATTTGAGAGGCCGCAAGGCCGACGACGATCATTAGTTTCCTCAAGTGCGAACTACCCAGCATAAGCCACCTACTTCTTCGGAAAGGCCAGAGAATAATCGGGGGGCCAGCAACTGATCTTGCCAAAGATCAAAAAAACGCGAATCGGGCGGTGTTCCGTCTTGAGGGTGTGTAAATTCCGGTCCATAGCCCCTCACTCACCCACGGTTTTTGCGTTAAGCTTTGTCTATCGCCAACCAGACAAGGACTTACGCGCCTATGAAACTCCGCTTCCTCGGTGGTACAGGCACCGTCACCGGCTCCCGCTATCTGCTTTCCGACGACAATCACCGCATGCTGGTGGATTGTGGCATGTACCAGGGCGTGAAAACCCTGCGCCGCCGAAACTGGGCCAAGTTTCCGGTAGATCCCTCAACTATTGATGCGGTGGTGCTTACCCACGCGCACATTGACCATTCCGGCTACCTTCCTGCGTTGGTCAAGAACGGGTTTAAAGGCAAGATCTACTGCACCAAAGCCACTCATGAGCTCTGCAAAGTACTGCTGCCCGATGCCGGGTTCCTGCAGGAAGAGGATGCCAAGTACGCCTTCCGGAAAAAGTTCTCAAAGCACGAAAAACCGGAACCTCTGTTTACCGAAAAAGACGCCTGGGAAGCCCTGAAGCACTTTGAATCCCTGCACTACCACGAGAAATTCGAGCCGGTGAAGGGCTTTGAGGTTCAGTTCACTCCGGCCGGGCATATCCTGGGTTCCTCCTGCGTGCACGTTACGCACAAGAGTTCCTCCCGCACTGTGGTGTTCAGTGGCGATGTCGGGCGCCAGGACGACATCATTATGCGCCCGCCAGAGCCCATCAGTCATGCCGATGTTTTGGTGTGTGAATCCACTTACGGCGACCGTACCCATGGTGAAACCGATCCAGAAAAGGATCTGGAGGAGATCATCACCAAAACTGCGGGCCGCGGCGGGATCGTATTGATGCCCGCTTTCGCCGTGGGCCGGGCCCAGATGTTGTTGTACGTTGTGCACAAACTGATGGGGCAGGGGCGAATTCCCAAACTTCCGGTGTATCTCAACAGCCCCATGGCCATCAAAGCCACGGAAATTTTCTGCAAACATCACAAAGAGCACAAGCTTAACGGCGCCCAGTGCGAGCTGATCGACGACAAAACAGAGTTCGTTCGCACCGTCGAGGAATCCATTGAGCTGGATGCCGTGAGATATCCCTGCGTGATCATCTCAGCCAGTGGAATGGCCTCGGGCGGCCGGGTGTTGCACCATCTTAAAACCCTGCTGCCAAATCCCAGAAACAGCGTTGTCTTTGCGGGCTTCCAGGCACCTGGCACACGCGGCGATGTCTTGGTGCATGGCGCCGAATCGGTCAAGATTCACGGTGAGTACTGGCCGGTGAAAGCAGAGATCCATAACATGGATTCCATGAGTGCTCATGGCGACTATCGGGAAATCCTGCACTGGCTGGAGCAAGGTACTCTGAAGCCCGAAAAGGTGTATGTGACTCACGGCGAAGCGGTGGCCAGTGATACCATGCGCAAACGCATCTCGGAAAAGTTCGGATGGGATGCCGAGGTACCGGATTTGTTCGAAGAGGTAGAGATCTGATGCACTACAGCTCCATACTGCCAGATGTGATCAAAATTGCTGATGAAGCCAGCGAAAAAGTGCTGCATATCTACCAGTCTGATTTCAAAGT
>NZ_DIHV01000077.1:0-6397 GCF_002420325.1 Marinobacter sp. UBA5687 | reverse complement strand
ATGCAGGAAATTGATACGGCCCGCACTCAAACCCTTGGCCCGGGCATAGCGGATGTAATCGCTTTGCAGAACCTCCATCATCTCCGCCCGGATCAGGCGGATAAACAGCGGCAACATGATGGATGCCAGCGACACGCAAGGCAGCACCAGGTGCGCCAGGCCTTCGCTGGTAAACAGACCGGATTCCCAGGTGCCGAACAGGTGCACCAGGTCATCACCACGGCCATAGGACGGCAGCCCACCTTCGGTGGTAAAGAAATCGTTGAGCCACTGGCCCCAACCGGTATCGGCCGGAAACCAGTTGACCGTTACACCAATGGAGAACAACTGAATCAGAACAATGGCCGTGAGAAACACCGGTATGGAAATACCGACCGTACTCACGCCCATGAAGAATTTGGACAGCCAGGCCTGGGGTCGGATGGCGGCATACACGCCAATGGGGACCGACAGGAAGATGATGATCAGGCTGGCGCCGATCACCAGCTCCAGGGTCGCTGGCAGATGTTCGGCAATCACTTCCAGCGCCGGCTTGCTGTAAAAATAGGAATTGCCCAGGTCGCCCTGTATGGCATTACCCGCAAACCGCAGGTACTGGACCAGGAAGGGGTCGTTCAGCCCCAGCTCCTCGCGAATGGCTTCCCGCTCTTCGGCAGAGACGGACATGCCCACCATTTCCTGAAGCGGGTCCCCGAGGCCATCCTGAATGGCAAAGGCGATGATGCTGATCACAAACATGACCAGCAGCGCCTGGGATATCCGCTGAACCAAAAACGCTAGCATGAAGGATTTACCGTTGATGAATACGTGAAAGCCTCTCTCCCGCACCGGGAGAGAGGTTGGGTCTCAGGGAGCACGCTCCCCTTATTCGATAACCAGATCGCCCAGGTAGGGGAAGTTCATGACATTGAGCACCGGCTCGATGTTCACTCCCTTGCGGGAGGCCCAGGCCAGGTCCTGCCAGTGCAGCGGTACGAAGGCTGCGTCGTCGTACAGACGCTGTTCCACTTCCTGCAGCATGGCCGCACGCTTGTCCAGGTCGGTCTCCACGTTGGCTTTTTCCACCAGGGCATCGATTTCCGGGTTGCAGTAGTTGCCGGCGTTGTACTGGCCATCACCGCTGTCAGCATCCGGGCAGAAGGTGAGGAATTCATAGAAGTTGGCCGAATCCTCGGTGTCTGCGTGCCAGCCAATCAGCATCATATCGGCGGCACGGTTATCATACTCCGGCCAGTACTGGGCTTTCGGCAGGGTTTTCAGGTCCACCTTGATGTTGATGCGCGCCAGCATGGCCGCCGCTGCCTGCGCGATCTTGTCGTCGTTCACGTAGCGGTTGTTGGGGGCCATCATGGTGATGGTAAAGCCATCCTCATAGCCGGCTTCTTTCATCAGCTGCTTGGCTTTCTCAACATCGAAGCGAGGCTTCAGGTTTTCGTTATGGCCCTGGTAACCCGCTGGCGACATCTGTGCTGCCGGCGTGGCAAAGCCTTTCATGATCTTGGCAGCAATGCCTTCCTGGTTGATGGCGTAGGCGATCGCCTGGCGAACTTTCGGATTCTTGAAGGCTTCAACCCGCTCCTGATTCATATGGAACAGGATGATACGGGTGCCGCTCATGGTCACCAGTTCGCTGTTGCGGTCGCGCTTGATGCGGTCCAGATCATTGGGCGGAACCGGAGCGATGAAGTCGACACCACCGGAGAGCAGAGCGGATACCCGGGTAGCGTTTTCCTTGATCGGAGTCAGCACGATCTTGCCCACGTTGCCCGGAGACTCAGTATCCCAGTAATCATCGAAACGCTCGAACTCGACACGCACGCCCTGTTTACGCTCGGTTACCGTGTAAGGACCGGTGCCGGACAGGTTCTCGGAAGCGAAGGAGTTGCCGTGCTTGAGGATGGCGTCCTTGTCTTTGCCATCTTCGGTCTGGCCGGAATAGAACTCACTGTCCAGCGGGAAAATGTAGGTGGCGGTGTTCAGCAGCAGAGGGTAAGGCTCGCTGGTGACCAGCTCGAAGGTGTAATCGTCGATCACGTTGATGGCGCTGAAGGGTTTGAAAATCGCCTTGAAGTCCTGGCTTTCCTTCAGTCGCTCAAAGGTGAACTTCACGTCGGCCGTGGTCAGTTCGTTACCGGAATGGAACTTCACACCCTCGCGCAGCTTGAAGCGCATGGTTTTGTCGTCCACACGCTCCCAGCTTTCTGCCAGGCGGGGCTCGAAACCCAGATCTTTGGTCCAGCGCAACAGCGGATCAAAGGTCATGTGAGACAACTGCAGAATGCCGCCAGACAACTGCTCATGAATATCGAGGGTAACTGGATCGGCGTCGTACGCCATTTTCAGTTCTTTGGTCGCATCGGCTGCCAGGGCCAGAGGCGCAGACGCCAGGGCCATGGAGCCAACAAAAGCTGCCAGTATTTTTTTCATCGCGTTTTCCGTCGCTGTTTTAGGAATTTTCACGGAACATCGGTGCAGGACGGCACCGATTGCCTGGCAAACAAGCTAGTCTCGGAAAACCCTTACGGCAATCGAAATTGCAACATGGACCTATTCGTATGGTGAATGACCCAAAAAGCAGCAGCCTCAGAACGGAAAGACAAAAGGCAAAAACAGCGCCGTAAACACACCCGTCAATCCCATCCCCAGGGAGGCAAAAGCGCCCGCCGTGGGGCTGATCTCAAACGCCCGGGCAGTGCCAATGGCATGACCATTAAGCCCCAGGGCAAAACCCACCATCCGGTCATCGGAAATCTTCATCCATTTGGCACCCCAGTCCACAAATACCGAGGCCAGTACGCCGGTAATCAGCAGACCGCCGAGGGTGAGTGCAACCGAGCCACCCAGCTGTTCCGCAATACCCATGGCAATGGGCGCGGTAACCGACTTCGGCGCCAGCGACGCCAGTATGGAAAGCGGAGCGTCCATTAGCCAGGCAATACCCACCGCATAGACAGCCGCCAGACTGGCCGCCAGTGGCAAGGTGCACAGAATTGGCCGCCAGAGCGCGCGAATATGGTGCATCTGCTGATACAAAGGCACACCCAGGGCCACCGTCGCCGGGCCCAACAATACCGTTAACCAGCGCGCCCCCTGCTGATAGGTTTCATAGCCAATACCACTGGCCGCCACCGCCGCCGCCAGAATCACCGCCGCCATCAATACCGGCGGCATCCACAGGGGGCGTCCCACCTTCGCGAACAACCAGTTTGCCGCCATAAACGCCGCCAGCGTCAGGGCAATGGAAAGCATCGGGCCTGTGGTCCAGACCAACAGCAAATCCTGCATTCGTCCGTTGAACTCAGTCATGACTGTGCCCCTGGGTGCGATCTCCCGCTGTTTTCTTCATCAGCCACAGCGTGGTCACGGAACTCAGCAAGGTACCCGCAACCAAAGCCACCGCAACGGAAAACCAGTGGCCCGCAAAGCGATCGGCAATAAAGAACACCCCCACAACACCCGGTGAAATCAGCAGCACCAGCACCGAGATCAGCCCGCGACTGGCTTCCGCCAACTGATCACTGACCCGCCCCCTCAACATCAGAGTGGCCGTGACCATCACCATCCCCAGCACGCCACCACTGATGGGCAGGCCGACCAGTACCCGCAGTGCCTCACCCAGCAGAAAAAACACCACCAGAACCAGAAAACCCCGCAACAACACCATGCTGCTATGCCCCGCCACGCTCAATATGCTCTACACTAACGCCCTGACCCGCCCAAAGACCACAGGACTATTCATTCAATGGCACTGAAAGCCACCATCTTCAAAGCCACCCTCCATATCGCCGATATGGACCGGCACTACTACGCCGACCACCATCTGACCGTTGCCCGCCATCCCTCTGAAACCGACGAGCGGATGATGATCCGGCTGCTGGCCTTCGCCCTCAACGCCAACGATAACCTGGAATTTACCAAAGGCCTGAGCACAGACGACGAACCGGAACTCTGGCAAAAATCCCTGACCGGAGACATCGAACTCTGGGTGGAACTGGGCCTGCCCGAGGAAGATCGCCTGCGCAAAGCCTGCAACAAGGCCAACCAGGTCATTCTCTATACCTACGGCGGGCGTGCGGTGCCGGTGTGGTGGGACAAGCACCATAACAAGCTGGAAAGATTTAGCAACCTTACTATTGTCGACCTTCCGGCAGAGGAAACTGCCGCGCTGGCGGCCCTGGCGGAACGGTCCATGACCTTGCAGGTAAGCATTCAGGATGGCGAAGTGACCATCAGCGACGAGCAAAACCTGGTCAACCTGACGCCAGACCAGCGGCTACCTCGAATCTGAACGAAACGGTTAATGGCCGGGGCTGGACAGAAGCCGCCGGCACACGTAAGATTGCGCACTCGAAATTGACGAGCACTCGTTGTTTCGAATGCGCCCGTAGCTCAGCTGGATAGAGCGTTGCCCTCCGGAGGCAAAGGTCATAGGTTCGAATCCTATCGGGCGCGCCATTATTTCCAAAGGCTTGCGTGAAAACGCAGGCCTTTTTTGTTTGACTGTGCCCAAATGGTGCCCTGGCAGTGCCCGACCAATTTGGGCTCGAGCATAATGGCTCATTAAGTTGACCTTTGCTCGGCTTCCGCCTCACTTTCTTTATGGCCCAGCCGCTCCTAACTAACCCGGACGATTTTGGTCTATGGCGGGATCCAATATTGACCCAAACGACCCATTGTCAAAATCTGCTGACATCCAGAATCCTCTAACCACTCATCGCGGAACCCGTCCAGTCACCCGCAACACTTGAAGCAGCGGGACCTGAAGAACGTATTGAGGCTGATCAATGCCTAGTTCTCCCTTCGATTCCTGACGGGGGTTATACTGGATTCACCAACTTAGTTTTGAGGTCGTAACCATGCATCCCATGATTGTGGTTGCCGCTGCACTGATTCTTGTCGGCATCACCGGGGCGGCGATGTACGCCATCGCATCCCGACATGACAAATCTAACTCTGGCTAAATCACCAGCCACGGGCCCCTATAAATTTATGCCTATCGGAGTGATATGAAAGCCATCGTTAAACTGCATGACCGCGTCGCCGCCATACTCGAGCGCACAGACAACATGGTGTTCTTTGAGTATGACCGAGACTGTGTCAATAAAAGACTACCGATGCGGTATCTCAGTCTTATTCTGTGAGAAAATCCGTATGTCACTGAGGGCGGGCTACCAGCTAGTTTCAGTGGGCTGTGCAGTGAAGGATGGTTACGTCATACCCAATGTTTTCAGCAGGTAATTCACCCGGATGGTGAACTTACTCTGCTGGAGAACAATGGCCAAGATCTTACGGGAGCGGTTACTATCGAGCCGATAGCTGAATACTAAACCGCTAGCAATTCAACTGCCAAACCCGTATCAACATTCCGACGACATTAAGGAGAATTATTTGTCCGGTCGACACGAGCATTCCGAACTACTGATTGACGTCAGAGACCTTACTTCCAATCCAATGCAATATTTTCGCGAAAAACCTACAGCGGTGCATAGCGATGGTAATGTTCTTGGATACGTCATAGGTGTTGAACTATTTGAGCAAATGATGAAAACCATCGGCGACTTCGAGGAGGCTAGAGCTATTCGCAGTCAGTTTAGGCCGAGCGCAGAGCGCCTTAGAGAAATCTGCCAGCGCAGCGCCGAAGCACTGGATAGGAATCTCGACAACAATCGAAATAATCTCGCGACAAAATAAGTCGCCCCCCGTGATTCTATTGAATTCAGAGACCACGGTTTGAGTCCGTCATTGGAAGTACCAGAATTTCGAAGATAAAGCTCCGCTACCGTCAAATTTCGGATAAAAGCCGGCTCACCCGGTACCCTTTACGCTTCCAATGGCTCTAGTGAAGCCGTTTCTGTTTCCAACTAAGGGGAGACCTAATACGGGAGCAACGTCAGTAAAGGTCGCAAAGCGGACATTCAGAATGTATCAAGTTTATGAAAAATTATGGGATTCGAAGCAGCATAATTGAGTACTACAAGGCCAACCGCCCGCGATTCTCGTCTAGTAAGGGTGCTGACGAGTGATACCTACCCGCACAAAGATGACGCTCAGACCTGGCGCAACGACTGATCTCTGGATAGAACTCTGAAGCCCTCTGCTCAACCCAACAAGGATAGGTGCGTATTCCGGCGAACGTGAACACCCATACCGGTTGAACGTGAACACCATTTTTCTTAACGCATCACCCACCGGAGTTTTTACTCCGGGTGTTCACGTTCAGTCAATTTCCTGAAGTCGTTTTCTCATCGATTCCCCCTTCAGAGCCCAGCGATGGGCGTTGTGCATGAGCCGGTCCAGGATGGCGTCAGCCAGGGTGTTATCACCGATGGCGGCATACCACTGATCGGTAGGCAGTTGACTGATGATCATAGTCGAGTGCGTGCCGTGACGGTCATCC
>NZ_DIHV01000013.1:28582-35333 GCF_002420325.1 Marinobacter sp. UBA5687 | reverse complement strand
GATCATCAAGCCTTTCAAATTGGATGATGTCCGTGAGGCACTATCCGAGATTGGCGTACAAGGCGTAACCGTCACTGAAGTCAAAGGCTTCGGTCGGCAGAAAGGCCACACAGAGCTCTATCGTGGCGCGGAATACGTGGTGGATTTCCTGCCCAAGGTCAAAGTGGAGATCGCCATTGGCGACAACCTGCTGGACCAGGTCATCGAAGCCATCACCAAGGCAGCCAACACCGGCAAGATCGGCGACGGCAAAATATTCGTGACTGAACTGGAACAGGCTATCCGGATCCGGACAGGCGAAACCGGCGAAGAAGCAGTCTGATCCAGAACTGACACCTAGCCAACGCAAAAAACTTATAACCTGAAGAGCCTTGTGCGGAGGGCTTCCTATGGAAAGCAATCTCTTTCACCTGCAGTATGCAATAGATACCTTTTATTTTCTCGTGTGTGGCGCATTAGTCATGTGGATGGCCGCAGGCTTTGCCATGCTCGAGTCCGGCCTGGTGCGTGCTAAAAACACCACCGAAATCCTGACCAAGAACGTCGCGCTCTTTGCCGTGGCCTGCACCATGTACCTGGTGTGCGGTTACGCCATCATGTACGGCGGTAACGTCTTCCTCTCCGGCATCGCCGATGTGGACGTGGACGGCGTACTGGGTGACTTCGCCACCCGTGAAGACGGCTTCACCGGCGGCTCCATCTACTCGGCGGCCTCTGACTTCTTCTTCCAGGTCGTGTTCGTGGCCACCGCCATGTCCATCGTGTCCGGCGCGGTTGCCGAGCGCATGAAGCTGTGGGCGTTCCTGGTATTCGCGGTCTTCATGACTGGCTTTATCTACCCGCTGGAAGGCGCGTGGACCTGGGGTGGCGCCGATGTGTTCGGTATGTACAACCTCGGTGATCTTGGCTTCAGTGACTTCGCCGGCTCCGGCATCGTACACATGGCAGGTGCCGCTGCGGCCCTGGCTGGCGTACTGCTGCTTGGCCCGCGTAAAGGCAAATACGGCCCCAACGGTGAAATCCGTGCCTTCCCGGGCGCCAACATGCCGCTGGCCGCTCTGGGTACCTTCATCCTGTGGATGGGCTGGTTCGGTTTCAACGGTGGTTCTGTACTGAAACTCGGCGACGTAGCCAGTGCCAACTCCGTGGCCATGGTGTTCCTGAACACCAACGCAGCCGCTGCCGGTGGCGCTATTGCCGCCCTGATCACCGCTCGCCTGATGTTTGGCAAGGCTGACCTGACCATGCTGCTGAACGGTGCGATCGCCGGTCTGGTGGTAATCACCGCCGAGCCATCCACCCCGAGCGCGCTGACAGCCACTATCTGGGGCGCCCTGGGCGGCATCCTGGTGGTACTGAGCATCGTCACTCTGGACAAGCTGCGCATCGACGATCCGGTCGGCGCCATCTCTGCCCACGGTGTCTGTGGTCTGCTGGGCCTGCTACTGGTACCGGTTACCAACGGCGATGTGAGCTTCAGCGGCCAGATCATCGGCGCCCTGACCATTTTTATCTGGGTATTCGTAGCCAGTCTGGTCGTCTGGGGTATCCTGAAGGCTGTCATGGGCATCCGTGTGACCGAAGAGGAAGAGTACGAAGGTGTCGACCTCTCCGAATGCGGTATGGAAGCCTATCCGGAGTTTGTCAGCGGCAAGCAGTAACACCGCTACCTACCGGAATAAAAAAGGGCGCCCTTGTGGCGCCCTTTTTCTTTAAGCTCTGGTTCAACCCTCTTCCGGGCGAACCTCATCTTCCAGCGCATCCACCATAAACTGCGGCATGGCCAAGGCACCGTGGTGCACCCCGGCATTATAGTAACGGGTGACAAAGGGGCGGTTGTTGGCATCTTCCTCGCGGAAATACTTCAGCGGGTTTTCCTTGCTGCCCATGGTGCAGCTCCACCAGCCCGTGGGGTATACCGGCTGGGGGAATGGCAATGTCTGCACATGGCCAAAACCGGCTTTGTGCATGTCATCGTGAATGTCCTTGATGATGGTATTGGTGTGCAGCAGGGGGGATTCGCTCTGCTGCACGATGATACCGCCCTCCCTCAGGGCCAACATGGCATCGCGATAGAAATCCAGTGCGAACAGGCCTTCCGCAGGACCCACCGGGTCGGTACTGTCGATAATCAGCACATCAATGCTGTTCGGCTCGATATCA
The DNA here is from genome assembly GCF_002420325.1 of Marinobacter sp. UBA5687. Classification (NCBI taxonomy): domain Bacteria; kingdom Pseudomonadati; phylum Pseudomonadota; class Gammaproteobacteria; order Pseudomonadales; family Marinobacteraceae; genus Marinobacter; species Marinobacter sp. UBA5687. Next base: position 33,170 of record NZ_DIHV01000013.1, on the reverse strand, counting down.
CGCATCCACTGGATGCCATCACCGAAAAAGAAGTTGGCACGGGGGTCGCCATTAGCTTCGCACAGTTCTGGAAAATACTTCTCAGACATGCGGGTTACCCGCTCATCGATCTCCACCTGCCAGGCTTCCTGCACTCCAGGGTGTTTCAGCACTTCTTTCAGGGTGCCGCAGTCGCCACCACCGACGATGACCACTTTTTTCGGGTCCTTGTGGGTGAACAGCGCAGGATGGGTCATCATTTCGTGGTACAGGAAATTGTCCCTGGTGGTCAGCATCACACAGCCGTCCAGAACCATCAGGTTGCCGAAGGTTTCGGTTTCATAGATTTCGAGTTTCTGAAATGGCGTCTGCTCTTCATGGAGCTTGCGCTTTACCTGCAGGGAAAAAGCGGTGCCCTGGTCCTGAAATACCTCGGTGAACCAGCCTTCGTTCAATGCGGTCATGTCTGTCTCCCACTGTGTGCCGCTGCAATGTGCCGGGGCATCTGAAAGGGGCGTATTGTAGGTGCAGTGGTCAGCTCCTACAATGCAGCCTGTTACCGGCCCGCCGGCCGCCCCGGGTTTCCTGACAGGATAGCAACAATGGCTGAAACCGCTGCATCACCAGCCCACAAGGTCTACAACATCGCTCACTGGAGTGACGGATACATTTCAGTCAACGGTCAGGGCGAGGTTGAAATCTGCCCGGACCGGGGCAGAAGCGACGCCCGCATCAACCTGCCGGCGCTGACTCGTTCGCTGGCCGAAGCCGGTGTGCCCCTGCCGGTTCTGATTCGCTTTACCGATATCCTGCATGACCGGGTCAACAAGCTCTGCAATGCCTTCAACAAAGTCACTCAGGAGCAGGGCTACCGGGGCCGCTATACGGCGGTTTACCCCATCAAGGTAAACCAGCAGCGCCGGGTGGTGGAAGAACTGCTGTCAGCCGAACCGGCCGCCTCGGCCAACCAGGTGGGCCTTGAAGCCGGCAGCAAACCGGAGTTGATGGCCGTACTGGCGCTGGCAAAGCAGGCCGGTTCGGTGATTGTCTGCAACGGCTACAAGGACCGGGAGTACATCCGCCTGGCACTGATCGGCCAGAAACTGGGTCACCGGGTGTTTATCGTGGTGGAAAAGCAGTCGGAACTGCCACTGATTCTGGAAGAAGCAAAAAAGCTGGGCATTTCCCCGCTGATTGGCGTGCGAGCCCGGCTGGCGACTATTGGCAAGGGCAACTGGCAGAATACCGGGGGCGAGAAGTCCAAGTTCGGTCTGTCTGCCAGCCAGGTGCTGGATGTGGTGGATACCCTGAAACAGGCCGGAGCCCTGGGCACCCTGCAACTGCTGCATTTCCATCTGGGCTCACAGATTGCCAATATCCGGGACATCCAGACCGGCTTGCGTGAGTGCGCTCGCTTCTACACGGAACTGCACGCTATGGGCGCCCCCATCGGTACCGTCGATATCGGCGGCGGCCTGGGTGTCGACTACGAAGGAACCCGTTCCCGCAGTAGCTGCTCCATGAACTACAGCGTATTCGAATACGCCTACAACGTGGTGCACGTGCTGCAGTCCGAGTGTGACCGCCAGGGTATCCCGCACCCGGACCTGATCAGTGAATCCGGCCGGGCGCTCACCGCCCATCATTCGGTACTGGTCACCAATGTGATTGACCGCGAATACCCGGACAACCGCGAGCCTACGGAACCCGCTGCTGAGGCCCCCGCGCCGCTGCAGGATCTCTGGCGAGACCTGGAAAGTCTTCAGGATGAAGGCTCGCCCCGCTCACTGGCGGAAATCTATCACGACATCCTGCACGCCATGGCCGATGTCCACGCCCAGTTTGCCCACGGTTTGCTGTCCCTGCAGGAGCGGGCCCAGGCCGAAACCCTGTACGTGCGCTGCTGCCGGATGCTCCGGGCCGAGCTGGACAGCGCCAACCGGGCGCACCGGGAAATCATCGACGAGCTGAACGAGAAGCTTGCGGAGAAACTGTTCGTGAACTTTTCCCTGTTCCAGTCCCTGCCCGATGTCTGGGGCATCGATCAGATTTTCCCGGTGATGCCGATCAACGGGCTTAACCGGTCACTGAACCGGCGGGCCGTGATCCAGGATATCACCTGTGACTCGGACGGCCGGATTGATCAGTACGTGGACGGCCAGGGCATCGAAACCACCTTGCCACTGCCCGAACACGACCCGGAGTCCCCTTTGCTGATGGGCTTCTTCATGACCGGCGCCTATCAGGAAATCCTTGGCGATATGCACAACCTGTTCGGGGATACCCACTCGGTGGACGTGAAGCTGGACCAACAGGGGCAATATCAGGTGGGGGAACCCATTACCGGGGACACCGTGGCGAAAGTACTGCGTTATGTGAATTTCGAGCCCGCCAACCTGCTTGAGGCCTACCGGCAGAAGTTCCGGCACAGCGGCCTGGCTGCAGAGCTGCAGCAAACGCTGCTGGCCGAGCTGTCCTCCGGGCTTGAGGGCTATACCTACCTGGAGGAAGGATAAATCGTCAGGACGGACGAAAAGGCGTGATCAGGTCTGATTGTCCCGGCGCCAGGCCGAGGGCGAGACTCCTTCCCACTTGCGAAAGGCCCGGCCAAAATTGGACGGGTCGCTGTAACCCAGATGCTCGGCGATCTCGTCAATGCTCATCGCCGAATGGCGCAACAGCAGCTCCCGGGCCCGCTGATGTCGCACACTCTCCTGAAGACCATGAAACCCGCCACCCTCGGCGGAGAGCTGCCGCCGAAGCGTTCGTGGCGACACCCCCATTTGCTGCGCCACATCCTCGAGGCCGGGCAAACGCCCATCCCGGGCAGACTCCAGCAAACGCAAGACCCGATCGCTCACCGAGGCAGAAGCTTCCATCTGGCGCATTTCTTCCTCGCACTGGGCTTCTGCCACCCGGCGGGCAACCGGATTGGACAGTGACATCGGTAACCCCAGAAACGACTTGCGAAAGCGCAACTGGTTTACTCCCGCCGAGAACGTGACCTTGCCGCCGAACAGATACTGGTAGCGCTCAACATCCTCGGGGCGAGGGTAATCCACCAGGCACCGCCCGCCATCCAGTAACTGAGTGCCGAATAACAGGTAATTCACGTCCATCAGGGTGGCCATCACCACTTCAATATTAAACCGATGAAGCTTCTCGGTGTCGTGGTGAATTTCCAGTTGAATCACTGCATCCTCATCCTCGACGAAGAACGCCAGCGACATATAGGCGAACCGGATCCGGAAATATTTGATCAACACCGCCAGCGCCTGCTCCAGGGTGTCGCAACTGATGGCAGCCTGGGACAGGGCTCCGTGCGCGGTGAACTTCAGACGTTTGCCGTATTCCAGCCCCAGGCATTCATCACCACAGCGGGTCAGTGCCTGCTGGCATAACGCCGTGAACTGATCGAGCGTAATGAAATTGTCGGGATGACTGAGCTGGCTGTTTCGAATACCGGCCACTGACACGAGTTCCGAACGACGCACCCCACGCTCCTCTGCCAATTGGCAGAGAATTTCAGCGTAATGCACCCGCATAACGGGCAAAGAGCCACTGGAGAGCGTTGCGTTCATGGTCTGGAATTTTTGATCGTTGTTTTACCGATCAGACTAGCCCCTGCCGGGGCAACCGGCAATAACCCCGGTGACGCAGTTCTTCCGGCCTTCTGGCCATCCCGACAATTTTTTCGGAATCCATGAATCCGCCCGGTAATCCATTGCGTAAACACTCTCACTGACAAATCTGTGACGAGTGCATAGAATGATGACCATAGCCAGCTCAAATACGATAACTGTCAAGGAGCGCCCGGTGACAACACTGGAGCAGCAACCAACGAAAACCGAAGGGCGCAAAGACCCCTGGGGTGTTTTGTTGGAAAAAGTCGGCAAGCATCAGGATCGGGCGGCTTATCATGCTTTGTTCGAGCACTTTGCCCCGCAGATCAAGTACTACGCAATTTCGAACGGGCTGGCCAGCCACGCGGAAGAGCTGGTGCAGGAAGTCTTCGTCTCTATCTGGCGCCGATCCTGTCTTTACGACTGGCGCAAGGCGGCGGCATCCACCTGGATTTTCACCATTGCCCGGAACCAGCGCATTGATATGCTGCGCAAAATGCAGCGCACCAGTGCTGAGATGGCGGTGGAAACCGAGGATCTCTGGCAGATCCCGGGTGATAACGAAGACGAACCAGTCACCTCCCTGCATCGCCTGATGTCCGAGCGGCGCATCCGGGAGTCGCTGAGCCAGCTCCCGGAAGAGCAGATTACCGTAATCGCGAAGGTATATATGGAGCACAAATCCCACCAGATGGTGGCAGATGAGCTCAACATTCCTCTCGGCACCGTGAAAAGCCGGGTTCGCCTGGCACTGAACAAACTGAAAGTGATTTTGCAGGATCAAAACGTATGACACGGCACCATCCCGACAGCCTGAGTCTGATGGAGTACAGTGCGGGCAACCTGAGCGAGCCCCATGCACTGTGCATCCGCCTGCATCTGGAGCAGTGCCCCCACTGCCGTAGCCGGGTCGATACTCTGAACAGCCTGGGCGCTGTCATGATGGATCACCAGCCGAAGGTGACGGTGGCTGATTCGAGCTTTGA
>NZ_DIHV01000013.1:0-28214 GCF_002420325.1 Marinobacter sp. UBA5687 | reverse complement strand
AAGGTGAGCCCTCTGCAGAAACTGCTCGGGGATGACATCAATGCGCTGCCCTGGAAACGTCAGCTTGCGGACGTGAGTGTGCTCGACATTACCGACAAGTTTCCCGGCCAGAACGAGCGGGTCGTCCTGCAAAAACTGGTAGCGGGCGGCAAGGCGCCGGCCCATACCCACCGTGGCGATGAAACCACGATTGTGCTGCAAGGGGCATTTGCCGACCAGAAGGGCGTATTCAATCAGTGGGACTTTGTGGTTCTGAACGAACAGGACGAACATCGTCCGGTGGCCGTCGGTTGCGAAGACTGCATTACGCTGTCAGTGCTGAGCGCCCCCCTGAAGCTGACCGGGGCCTTCACCCGTCTGCTCAATCCGTTCCTGCGTTAACAGTGTGCTGCGGCACCGCCGCAGCATGACTTCGCTACCATGGCAGATCACTGCCATCCCAACTGATAAAACGCCCATTATCCCTGGCATCGAGGCTTTCCAGAACCGAAAACAGATTGCTTGCCGTCTGCTCTGGCTCGTGCACCGTTAACTGCTCCAGCGACTGCTGAAATGGTTGGCTCAGCGACGACAAGGTGGTGCCCGGGTGCAGGGAAACGCATGCCAGTGGCGCGTAACGCCTCGACAATTCAATAGAAAGGTTCTTCACCACCATATTCATCGCCGCCTTGGAGGCGCGATAGGCGTACCAGCCCCCTAACTGGTTGTCCGAAATAGACCCCACTTTCGCAGACACCGCTGCAATACGCTTGAAGTGCTTTCCCCTCAGCACCGGAGCCAGCCTCTGCATCAGCGAGACAAACCCGAAGCAGTTCACCTGGTAGCTCCGCATCATGCTTCGGCCATCGATATCCTCCAACCGTTTCTCCGGAAACATCTGGCCATCGTGCAGCAGGCCTGCGGCATAAATAACGGTGTCAACCGGACCAGAAGCTTCCAGCACAGCCTTGAACTCGGCGACATCAAGCCGTTGCTCGTCCTCTGCATCCCAGGCCATCAATCTCACGCCAGAGTGATTCTTCAAATCGTCCGGCGCCGTCTCCGGCCTCCGGCACAGCCCAATCAGGCTCCGGTCCGGATAGCTGCTCAGATAACGTCGGGCCAATGCCGCACCGATGGCACCGGACACCCCCGCAATAACGGTCGTCATTCACCGATCTCCCGATTATCAATCAAGCCCATGTCGTTGATACGAAAAATCAATGCGTTCGGGCCATCCTGAAGCAAACCAAATAATTCAAACGCCCGTATGAAGAAAGGCTTCCAGATCAGAACGACGATATCCGGCGGTCGTTTAGACCGTCAAATCAAAACAGGAGAGTATCCATGCAATACCAGGCACCAGCGAACGATCTTCGCTTTCTGTTGTTTGATGTGTTGGGTGCAGACAAGCTGCACGAGCTGGAAAAATATGCCGATGCCACACCGGACCTGATCTCCGCGGTCATTGATGAGGCCGGCAAGCTGGCGGCAGAGGTCATTCAGCCCACCAACCAGGTTGGCGACCGTCAGGGCTGCAGCTACGACCCCGAAACCAAACTGGTCAAGACTCCAGACGGCTTCAAAGAGGCCTACCAGAAGTTTGTCGAAGGTGGCTGGACCGCGCTGGACGCGCCACTGGAGTTTGGCGGCCAGGGCCTGCCTCACACGCTGAAATTCGTGGTGGACGAGATGGTGTGCTCCACTAACCTGTCGCTGGGCATGTACCCCGGCCTGACGCATGGTGCCATCAGCGCCCTCTTTGCCCACGGCTCGGAAGAGCTTAAGCAGACGTATCTGGAAAAACTGATTTCCGGCGAATGGACCGGCACCATGTGCCTGACCGAGCCCCATTGTGGCACCGATCTGGGCCTGATTCGCACCAAAGCCACGCCGAATGATGATGGCAGCTACGCGATTGAGGGCACCAAAATCTGGATCACCGGCGGTGAGCACGATCTGGTGGACAACATTGTCCATCTGGTGCTGGCCAAGTTGCCGGGCGCGCCAGACACCACCAAAGGGATTTCCCTGTTTGTGGTACCCAAGTTCCTGCCAGACTCCGGTGAGCGCAATCCGGCCTTCTGTGGTGGCCTGGAGCACAAGATGGGCATCAAGGGTTCCGCCACCTGCGTCATGAACTTTGAAGGCGCCAAGGGCTGGCTGGTGGGCGAGCCCAACAAAGGCATGAGCGCCATGTTCACCATGATGAACGAAGCTCGTCTGATGGTGGGCATGCAGGGCCTGGGCCTGGCGGAAATGGCTTACCAGGAGAGCCTGGCATTCGCCAGGGAACGTCTGCAAAGCCGCTCCCTGAGTGGCCCGAAGAATCCCGACGGCCCGGCCGACCCGATCATTGTGCACCCGGACGTACGCCGCATGCTGATGCGCCAGAAAGTGCTGAACGAAGGCATGCGTGCACTGGCACTGTTTACCGGCCACCAGCTGGATCTCTCCGTGGCACACCCGGACGAAAAGGTGCGTGAAAACGCCGATGATCTGGTGCAACTGCTGACGCCGGTGGTCAAAGCCTTCCTGACCGATGAGGGCTACAACAACGCCAACTGGGGCCAGCAGGTACTGGGTGGCTCCGGCTTCACCCAGGACTGGCCGCTGGAACAACTGGTACGCGACGGCCGTATCGCCCGTATCTACGAGGGCACCAACGGCATCCAGGCGATGGATCTGGTGGGCCGCAAACTGTCGCTGAAGGGCGGGCAACTGGTACGCGCCCTGTTTGCCGAGCTGACGGGTTACCTGAAAGACAATCCTGATGCGCCCTACCGGGAAGAACTGAAAGGCGCCGTCAAGGGTCTTGAGCAGGCCACTCTGTGGCTGGCCCAGAATGCCCCGAAAGATCCGGAGCAGGCTGGCGCTGCGGCGACACCATATCTGCGTCTGACAGCCCTGACCGTCATCGGCTATCTGTGGTCCCGCATGGCTGCCGTGGCTGGCCAGCAGCTCGAAGCCGGCGCAGGTAACAAGCCACTACTGGAAAGCAAGCAGGTATCCGCCCGTTTCTATTTCGAGAAACTGATGCCTGAGGCGGACTGGCTGCTACGGGATATCCAGTCCGGCAAAGACAGCCTGATGGCCCTGGAAGATGAGCAGTGGATGGCCTAAGCGGCAGAGCTTCCGGTCAGGCCAAAAATCCTGGCCGGAAATGACCGACAAATGGCAATTTGTGACCTTCATCAAGACAGATCAGAAATTGATAATGGTCACGTTGATTAGTGTCTCTGAACTAGTCCAACCCGCCTCCTTGCGAGGCTGGTACCTTCTTGAAGCCGCGCTATGCGCGGCTTTTTTTATGGCCACGGCATTAAACAGAGCTGCAAGCCCGCGACAACAGTGACACCAACTCGCCCTGACGGCTCGTGCCGGTTTTCCGGAATATATTGTTAAGGTGGTACTTGACGGTTTCCCGTGACCGCCCCGAGGTTACCGCAATATCCGACAAGCTCTGACCACCAACAAGCTCCGCCGCTACCCCTGCTTCCGCATCCGTAAGATCGAACAGGCTCTTTAGCAGATCGTCGTTGATTTCGTTGCTCCAGCTCCAGTCGTGTAATGTAACGAGCACCCCCTGTGCCATGCTCTCTGCCCCGGCCGCTCCCTGCAGGGGAGTTACAATCAGCGTGATGCGCTGCGGCCCCTGTTCCAGGCTGAAAACCTGGTCATCGAGCTCCCGCCTTGCAATTGATGCCTCAACAGCCGCTGATAAAAGCACCGCAAACTGCCGCGCATTCTCGTTCCCATGGGCCACCAGCATGCCATCCTTGTTTACCCACAAACCTGCGTTGCGTTTAAGGATGTCATCTGCCTTGCCATTCCTGAAGGCCACCCGGAAGGATGCATCACAAATGATGATGCCCCGATCGACACGTTCAAGTACCAGTCGCTCAACCGCCGGACCACACCGCCGCTGCATCAGCCGGGTATACAGGCCCACGGCTCGGTGCAGGTGGGGCAGGAATCCATCGAAGACGCTGAGCTCTTCATAACTGAATTCAGGTTGGCCAGGAGAGCGCTGCATTCCGAAAAAGTTCAGGTAATGCCCGTCCATATAGGCAATCGCTCCGGCCGCTTCGCAAGCCCCGTAGCTTTCTAACCACTCTTCGGCCCGGGTATCGCGCCGCAAGCGCTTAACATCGGGGCCAAGATCGAGGTTACTGGCAACAAACCTGCAGCTACCCTGGCGGTTGACCGATATCGCTTTTTCAACCAATACGTCCCGGTGGGAAACATGTTCGGAATAGAAGCGAAGAGCCTCTTCGGGAATATTCACGGTCCAGGCACCGAGAAGAGCATTCTCCGCAGTGTTATAAATTGCAAACGATGCACTGTGGCCGTTAAACACCTGGATAAACCGCTGCAGAAACGGAAAGAAACCTTGTTCCGAGGTAACCGAATCGTAGATCAGGCCGATCAGTTCATGGAAGTCATGATTGAAAAAGCCTTCCCGGTCGGAGCAATGCACAGCGGTCCACTCTTGTATCGATGTTTCCTACACAATTTAGTGTAGGTTTCAAAGATATTCCAACCGCTCATAGTTACAAATTTCATACAAATAGCCGGCCCGCACTCCCCAAACGGGTGGGGCGCCCCCCGACCACCCTTGCTATATCTCAATAACCCTTCCTCAGGGAGCCTTCGGGCAGAGCCTGGTTCATCCGGCGAATCAGGGTACTTTTTTGAATCAAGGAGTTGTTATGAACGGTTTTAAAAAACTGGCGTTGGCCGCAGCGGTCTCTTCGGTTGTTGGTATTGCGGGATGTGGAGGAAGTAGCGGTGGAGGGAGTACCGGGGGCGAGACAGTATCCGGAGAAACTATTTCAGGTACCGCCACCGCTCCTGGTGAAGAAGGTACTATAGCCAGCTTTACCCAGCCGAGTATTTTTGAAGTCGCATTGAACTTTGTTGTAGCTCCTGTCGCTGCAGCCATTACCGGGCTCAACCCCGTAAAAGGTGCCACGGTAGAACTCATTCGCGTGGATGATGAGGGCAACCAAATCGGCGACGTGCTCGCTCAAACCGCCACGTCAACAACAGGAAACTACAAGCTAACACTGCCGCAAGGCGTTAACCTTGCAGGTAATCTCGTGGTTCGAATTACCGGGCAAAACAATAAGCAACTGCGCGCACAGGTTGTCGAAAAAGACGTCGATATAAACCCGGTGTCCGAGTTTGTTCTTCGCAAGTTCATCGAGACGGGTGCCGACCTAGATCAGTTGGTTGTCACCGATGTGGTCAAACTCAGTGGCAAGGTTGAAGAGTTTGATCTGACTGCCGGGGCCAATCTTGATGAAATGTTCAGCACACTGGAGAGCGAAGTCGGCGATTTCGTAGAGAGCGAGGTTGCCGTGGTAGCCGGTGGCAAGGGTGAGGCCAGCACAGTCGCTGGCGATTACCGGAGCGCCGCCTTCGCACTTGAACTCCACGACGCTGAAAATCACAGTTCGGGCACCTATGCCCACAGTTTGTGGGCATCCAGTTTTCAGCTGGCAGACGGTGGCGAAAACGTCGTCAACGTCACCCTGGTCGATGAAGATGATCTCTACGGAAGCCGGGGAGGCCCATCCTTGTCCAGCGCTGAATGGCTCAACCATGAGTCCGAATTCGAAGAGGTTAATGAAACCTTCGACGGCATTCTGACCCAATCGGGCATCCTCGCTATCCAGGGCGAGTTCGAAGAGGAAATCGAAGAGGAGGAAGGCTGGCGCTGGCCTGCAGTAACCTACAATCTGGTGCAGGCTGGTGAGCGAGGCCTGTTTTTTGTCCAACCCAATGAAGCCAGCGTTCGTTACGCCGTGATCGATACCAACGACGACGGCACACCCGATGCGCTAGACCCCTCCCAGAAACTGGGCGACGAGATCTCCCGGTCTTTTGAGGTCTTTGCACGGCAACCAACCAACTTTCAGAGCAGCGACCTGTCAGGCCAGTTTGGCCGGGTTTATATCGCGTCTGAAATCACGACCGGTGAGCTGATACTGAAAACCGAAGTCAACACCATCACCTTCGACGGCAATGGAAACTTCAACTACGCAGAGGTCATGGAAGGACATGGTCACCAGATCAGTCTTTCAGCAAGTGGCCCGGGCTATGTGCCGATTACAGACCCAGCGGACACTGGCACCTTTGTTGTCGACAGTTCCGGTGATATCACAGAGGCCGGTGGTGAGCCTGCCGATGGTTTTATTAACGATACCGGCGACTTCATTGTCATGTCTGGCGGCGATGGCGAGCTTGGCAGTTACTCTGAGCTCGACATGACCCTGATGACCAAGCTGCCCACAGACAGTGGGCCCAGCGTGGCAGGCAAGCAATACCGGTTACAACTTATTTCGATGAAACTGGATACTCAGGAGCGTTTCCTGCTTTCCAGCAGCAAGTTCAATACTTTCCTGACCATGGCAAGTGAAACCGAAGGCGCAATCAGCGGTAGCTTCCTGGAAGTAGAAAAGACCACCCTGGGTGGGCAGCTATCTGTTTCTACCGACATGGTGGATGGTGCAGAGGCCTCTGCCAGCATCAGTGCCAACGGTGCAACGACGATAACCGTCGGTAGCTCTGAGGGTTCAACAACCTTGGATGGGTTCTTCAATGCAGACGCCTCACTTGGCTTGTTTGCACTGCGCTGGGAACCCACCGAGGGCGATCCGGATGAACTGGGGCTCGTGATTCTGACCGAGACAAACTAAGACCTGACCCGCAACCAAGCAGCGGCAAAAAGGCGAGCTCCCATGAGCCCGCCTTTTTGTTCTGAACCCACATGTCGTCAGGAGGCTCGCTGCGGTACAATCTGCGCCAAATTCATGTTGAACTCTTCTGCCTACCGGAAAGCCTCAATGGCATCAAACCCTGCACAGACCGACGACTACGCTTTCCGCTTCGGCGGCATAGAGCGTCTGTACGGCCGCAAGGCCCTGCATGCTTTCTGCCATGCTCACATCGCCATTGTCGGTCTCGGCGGCGTCGGTTCCTGGGCGGCAGAAGCTCTGGCGCGTAGTGGTATCGGCACCATCACCCTGATTGATATGGACGATATCTGTGTCTCCAACACTAACCGGCAGCTGCATGCTCTGCAGGGCCAGTATGGTCGCACCAAAACCGACGCCATGGCGGAGCGGTTGCGGGCCATCAATCCCCAGGCGGACATTCGGGTGCACTTCGGCTTTCTCACGGTGAAGAACGTCGGGGAGCTGATCACAGAAGACATGACCGGCGTGGTGGATGCCATCGACAGCGTGAAGGCAAAAGCCGCGTTGATTGCGCATTGTCAGCGACGCAAGATTCCGATCATCTGTGCCGGTGGTGCCGGGGGCCAGATGGATCCGACCCAGATCCAGGTTGCAGACCTGGCGAAAACCACACAGGATCCATTATTGGCCAAGGTCCGTAATATGTTGCGCCGGGAATACGGTTTTTCCCGAAACCCGAAACGGCGCTTCGGCGTAGAAGCTGTATACTCTCTGGAACAACTGACCTATCCCGCCCCGGACGGCGAGGTATGTCAACAGAAACCGACAAGCGACGGCCCGGTGCGGCTCGACTGCGCCACCGGTTTTGGTGCTGCCAGTCCGGTGACCGCGAGTTTCGGCTTTTTCGCAGCGTCCCGGCTGCTGAATCGCATCGCCCGCAAGGCCAACGCCTAATTCAACCATCGGGGCCCTTTTATGGCCGTAAGCACCACGTTAATTCTGGCCGGCATCGGCGTTTCTTCCCTGGTTTGCCAGTGGCTGGCATGGCGGGTACGCATGCCGGCTATTCTGTTCCTGCTCGCCGGTGGCATCCTCGCAGGCCCGGTGACCGGGTTCCTGCAACCGGAAGCCATTTTTGACGACCTGCTGTTTCCTGTTATCTCCCTGGCAGTGGCCATCATCCTGTTCGAGGGCAGCCTTACCCTGCGCTACGAGGAAATCAAAGGCCACGGCAAGATGGTGCGCAATCTTATTCCTGTGGGCACCATCGTCACCTGCATTATCGGCACCCTGGCCGCCCGCTGGATTCTCCAGGTATCCTGGGAAGTCGCCCTGTTGTTCGGTGCTATCTCCGTCGTCACCGGGCCTACCGTGATTGCGCCCCTGCTCCGGGCAGTGCGCCCCACCTCCAAGCTGGCGAACATCCTCACCTGGGAAGGCATCATCATTGACCCGGTAGGCGCGCTGCTGGCCGTTCTGGTGTTCGAGGGCATCGTTTCCTGGGGCCAGGGCAATGTTTTCAGCCACTCCCTCTACATTTTCGGCAAGACTCTGCTGGTTGGCTTTGCCATCGGTGCCGCCGCCGGCTACCTGAACGGCCTGGTCCTCAGAAAGCACTGGATTCCCCAGTACCTGCATAACGCCGGCACACTCACCTTCATGCTCGGTGTCTTTGCCATTTCCAATGAACTGGCCCACGAATCGGGGCTGCTCACCGTGACCGTGATGGGCATCTGGATGGCCAACATGAAGCAGGTTCCGGTCGACAGCATTCTGGAATTCAAGGAATCCCTCAGTGTGTTGCTCATTTCGGCCCTGTTTATCATTCTGGCCGCCCGTGTAGAGTTTGCAGCCATCGCCGAACTGGGCTGGGGCCTGGTTGCTGTGCTGGCCATCCTCATGCTGATTGCACGCCCCGCGAGCATTTTCCTCTCGGCCATTGGCACCACACTGAACTGGCGCGAAAAGCTGTACCTGAGCTGGATTGCTCCACGTGGCATTGTCGCTGCGGCGGTCTCAGCGCTGTTCGCATTCCAGCTTGAGCGAATCGGCTATGAGAGTGCCGGCGTACTGGTACCACTGGTGTTTATGCTCATCATCACCACCGTTACCCTGCAAAGCCTCACTGCCCGACCCGTGGCAAAACTGCTGGGGGTTCAGGAACCGCCCGCGCACGGCTTCCTGATTCTGGGCGCCAACCCGGTGGCCCGGCTGGTGGCCCAGGCCCTGAAAAAGCATGACATTCCCACCATGCTGACCGACACCAACTGGGAGAACGTGCGCCAGGCGCGCATGGAAAACCTGCCGGTGTATTTCGGCAACCCGGTGTCGGAACATGCCGCCACACATATGGACCTGACCGGGATCGGCAACCTCCTGATACTGTCGCCATACAAGCAGATGAACAGTCTGGCCACCTACCATTTTCTGGACTGGTTCGGAGATGATTCGGTGTTTGGCCTGGTGGAAGGCGACCAGGATCAGCGGGCGCGGCTTCAGACCGCAGGTAAGGTCCAGCGGACCCGGGGTCTGTTCGATGGTGTCAGCTATGCCAAGCTGGCGAGCCTGGTCAGCCAGGGCTACACCGTGAAAACCACGCAGCTAAGCGAAGAGTTCAGCTACCAGCAGTTTCTGAACCAGTATCAGAACCAGGCCCTGGTGTTGTTCGTACGCGACAGTCGGGACCATATTCACCCGGTCAAGGACATGGAAACCCTTGAGCCAGGCGACGATTGGGTACTGATCAGCCTGGTTCCCCCACAACCCCAGAAGGAACGTCGGGACCGGGAAGAACCTGCCGGTGAGAAAGGCGACAAAACGGCAAGCGGTGCCGCTCCAGCCTGACGCTATTCGCCTCCGTCAGCGGCAGTCAAGCACCAGCTTGCCACGGACGTGGCCGCCCTCCAGCAATGCGTGGGCGGCCTGCACCTGATCCAGCGGGAAAGCCTGTTCAATGTGAACCCGCACATCGCCGTCTTCAATGAGTTCGGCAATTTCGTCCAGGTGAAACACATCCGGCCTTACGGTCATGCCGTGGGCCCTAAGCCCCATGGCCTCGGCGGCGCTGACAATGTCATCAGCGGTCACGGTGGGGATGGTCACCAGCACGCCGGTTTCTGACAGGGTATGCAGGGAGCGCTTGCCGGCTTCCCCTCCCACCAGGTCCAGCACCACATCCAGGCCATAGCACTCCTCAGCCACATCGGTAGTGTGGTAATCAATCACTTCGTGCACGCCGAGCTCAGCCAGAAAATCCCGGTTGGCCGGTGAGGCTGTTGCCACCACATGGGCACCACGCTCCAGCGCAAACTGAACCGCAAAATGGCCGACACCGCCAGCCCCGGCGTGAATCAGTATCTTCTGACCGGATTCCAGCCTGGCCACCTCAAACAGAGCCTGCCAGGCCGTTAATGCCGCCAGGGGCACCGCGCCGGCAGTCACCAGATCAAGCTCATCAGGGACGATGGCCAACTCGTCAGCACGAGCCAGGGTGTACTCCGCATAAGCACCACCGCCGGCCGGAAAGCCCACCATACCCATTACCCGGTCCCCCGGGGCCAGGGTGGTTACGCCCTCAGCAACGGCGACGACCTCACCGGCAACGTCGTACCCCGGCGTCCAGGGCAGCCGGTTTTCGATCTGTCGGGCGGCGAACCCCAGCCCCTTCCGGGTCTTCCAGTCAATCGGGTTTAAACCGGCGCCATGCACTCGGATGACCACTTCACCTTTCCGGGGCTCAGGCACCGGAGCCTGCGCCACCTGAAGCACCTCCCGCTCACCAAACTCGCCGTAGATCACGTGCTGCATGAGGATTGATTCACTAACGTCGGTAGGTTCCATGGTTGCCTCCGGAGTGCATGGGGTCAGATGTCCCTCGAAGGGCATCAAGGATGAGACTAGCAGATATTTCCGGCGACGGCCCTAGCGCGGCAGGCCTCGGCCGCCGGGCACCAGGGCGCCGGACAAAATATCGACAAAGGCTTTCGGAGCCCGAGCCGGGCGCTGGGATTTCATATCAACGCAGGCGTGAGTGGACATGCCCCGCAACAGGGTTTTGCCATCGGCCCTGCGAATCAACTGGAATTGTCGGGCCGAGCGAAAACGACCATCCCAGTCCGTCAGCCAGGTGCCCAGCACCAGCTGGTCGCCGGCATTAGCCGACATCAGGTAGTCAACATCGGTGTGGGTAATGGCCATGGCCTTGCCGGTTTCCTCGTGCAGGGCCCAGGTCATGCCCAGACTCTCGATGTGGGCCCAGCTCACTTCCTCCAGCCAACGGATGTACACCACGTTATTGGCATGGCCAAGTCGATCGGTATCTTCGGCCTGAACCGTGATTTTCAGGGTGAACGGGCCGGGCAAATCCCAGCTCAGGGCGGGGGCATCAGTCATGGGGTTGCTTCTCCAAGGCCAGGGATGGCCTGCAACGGTAGCCGGCCAATACGGTCGTTGTGAAGTGAACCAAAGTATAGAACACCGTCGTGCGGATTAACTGAGGTAATCTCCTGCAGATGAGTACCGCGAGTGTCGTGCAGGCTGGTCAGCATCTGGCCCTTGCTATCGAAGGCGACGACCAGACCGTAGTTCTGGGGCTTGGGCTTCAGGCTGTCCGGCAACTTGGCAACCAGATCCTTCAGCCAGGGGGACTTGTGCATGGCATCGACCCGGGGATTACGCAAGGTCGGGAAGGCGACCCAGTAACGGCCCACACCGTCCACCGCCAGGTTGTCCGGAAAACCCGGCAGGTTGTCGGCAAATACCTCAGCCCGGCCAGCCTTGGGACCGCCGATCCAGTACCGGAGAATGCGGTATTTCCAGGTCTCGTTCACCAGTACATAATCGCCCTGAGGGGATACTGCCACGCCATTGGCAAAATGCAGGTTACCCAGCAACACCTCGGTTTTCCGGGTTTTCGGGTTGTACCGCAACAACCGGCCGTGAGGACGCATCTCCAGCAAGTCGAGTACGTAATCAGGCTGCTGGAAGCGGGAACTGGCGTCGGTGAAATAAATTCGGCCATCGGGGGCGATCACCACATCATCCGTGAACCGGAAGGGGGTGCCCTCGGCCTCTCGGGTAAGCACCGTGATGTCACCCTGAGGAGTAATGGATAACAGGCCTTTCCAGGCGTCGGCGACAATCAGATTGCCGTTGCTGTCAAACACAAGTCCAAGCGGCCTGCCACCGGTTTCCAGCCAGTGTTCCACCGTACCATCAGGGTGAACACGAACAATCCATCCATCCTGGGTACCGGTGTAGAGCACACCATCAGGGCCGATGGTGGTGTCTTCCGGGCCGTACACCTCGCCACGAGCAAGCAGATCCGCCAGCCGCAACCGTTCATTGGGCGCCAGCACACCGGTCATGGCCGGTGGAGAGGGCGCATCCCAGGCTTTACTGTCAATCGGAGACGGGGTCAGCAGAAAGCTGCCAAGCAACAAAAAGACAACCAGCAAGCCAACCAGCAACCATTTCATCATGCGCGCCCGTTCCCTTTTATGATTCTTTGTCCGCAGGCGACCCGGCGGATAACTCCGTGTGCCTAACCTTAGCAGACATCACAGGGTTTCTGACAAGATCAGGCCTGTTCCAGAAAACGCCGGCACAGCATGGCAAAAGCGTCCGGCTTTTCCGCGTGCAGCCAGTGCCCGGTGCCTTCAATGATTTTCAACTCGGCGCCCGGAAACAGGGTACGAATGGTGTCCCGGTGTTTCTCCTGGATGTAGGCGGAATCCGCACCCTTGATAAAAAGCACCGGTCCCTCAAAAGGTCCCTGCCCTTCCGGCGCTGCCGCCAGTTTGTCATAACAGGCATCAATGACAGACAGGTTCAGCCGCCAGCGGAAGGCCACCTCATCGTCGGCCTGTTCCTGGGCCGGAATACGCTCCAGGTTTTTCAGCAGGAACTGGCGCACACCCGCCACTTCGACAAACCGGGCCAGGCGGGCATCCGCCTCGCTGCGGGATTTCACGCCACGAAGATCCACCTGCTGCATACCTTCAAGAATGGCGTCGTGGTGGGCCTTGTAGGTAACCGGCGAGATATCCGCCACAATCAATGACCGCACCCGCTCAGGATGCTTCAGGGCAACCTGCATGGCGACCTTGCCGCCCATGGAGTGGCCCAGCAGACTGGCTTTTTCAATACCCTGGGCATCCAGATAGGCAATGACATCCTCGGCCATAGCCGGATAGTCCATGTCGTCAGTATGGGGAGAGCTGCCGTGATTGCGTTCATCCAGAGCATGGATCTGCCAGCCGTCCTCAAGCCGGCGGGCAATACCACCCAGGTTTTCCAGGGAACCAAATAGTCCGTGCAGCAGGATCAAGGGATCTCCCTGACCGGAAATTCGGTGGTTCAGTGCAACACTCATGGTCTGGCAGCCTCCGGTTGTCGGATCAAACCGGATACACTACCACTGCCAGTTTACGGGGCAAGGGGAATTTGGTGCCAACCCGACAGGCAGAAAAAAGCCGGGCATGGCCCGGCTGGAAGGTCACAGACATACGCCTGAAAGATCAGCAATAGAAAATGCTGTCCAGGTATTCAGCGAGTGCCAGAACGTTTTTGCGCTCCATTTCGCTATGGGGTACAAAGATTTCCTGTTCCATACAACACCTCCACTTTGCAACGCATTACTTCAACCTGATAGCCAACATGCTATCGTTGAAGCAGTGGCAACCCGTTGACTTGCTGTCCCAATCATTTGACATTTTGTATCAGTCCACCAGATAACAAACGGGAGCAGAACCCAGGCATGCAGCCCCAGACCGAATATCCGGAATCGCCCCAGGTGGCGGCATCCAGCACACTGGCGCTGGTGCACTATCTGGAAACACGGGGTCTTCTGGATCGTGTCCGGGTGGAACAGGCTACCGGGCTGACACTGGCGACACTGAAAGACCCGGATCTACGGGTACCCGCTTCTGCCCATTACCGTTTGTGGGAACTGGCCGAGCAGTTGACCGCCGATCCGGGCGTCGGCCTGCATGCCGGCCAGGTCATCGACCCCGAGCGCATGGGGCTGGTCGGCCATGTGTTCTTCAACTGCGACACTCTGGGCGAAGCCGTGGTGCAGTATGTCCGGCTGCACCGACTGATCAACGAATCAGTCACCCTGAGTTTTGAGCAAACCCCGGACCAGGCCATCCTGACCTGGCAGCCGGATCGTCCGGATCATTACTGTCGCCAGGACATGGACCGCACCCTGGCCGCCGCCCTGTGCCGGACCCGGCACTTTATCCATCGCAGTATCGAGGCTGACTGGCTGGAAATTGCCCATCCGGAGCCCGTATATGCCGGTGAATACCGCAAACTGTTCGGTGGCACTGTCCATTTCGGCTGTGGCGTTACCCGCATGGCGTTTAACAGCAAGCACCTGGGCCACCCCATCCCGCACCGGAATCCCTATGTTTACTCAGCGGTGCTGAAACAGGTAAATGCGGTCATGGCCCGGCTACAGACCCGCCGCTCGTTCAGCCGAAAGGTGCGTCGCCTGATTTCCCGGCAGATGGCCACCGACCGGATTGACGCCGACACCCTGGCCCGGCAGTGTCATATGAGCCGCCAGACCCTGTACCGAAAACTCAAGAAAGAAGGCATGAGTTTCCACGACCTGGTGGAGCAGGTCCGCAAGGACAAGGCCCTGCGCTATGTCGCCGACGACCAGTACGCACTTGGCGAAATCGCCTTTCTCCTGGGGTTCTCCGAGCTGAGCGCCTTCAGCCGTGCGTTCAAGCGCTGGACCGGTGTCGCCCCGGCCCAGTTCCGGGCCAGTCATCAGGGACAAGAGTCATGATTACAGAGAACCTTTCGCTACTGGCCATTCCGCTGGCAGCGCTGTACCTGGCGGCGCTGGCCTGTATTTACCGCATCCTGCTCACCTATCGAACGGCCCAGGGAGCCATAGCCTGGATTCTCGCACTGGTGGGCCTGCCCTACATTGCCGTGCCCATGTTCCTGTTGTTTGGTCGTTATCGCTTTGGTGGTTACGTCAAGGCCCGCCGCATGGGCGATGAATCCCTCACCAACCTGTTGGATCAGTTTGAAAACCAGACCACCTCCATCACCAATCCGGGCCAGGAGCATTTCAGCGACGAGTTGCAGGTGTTGTGCAAACTCGGCCGGCAACCGTTCACCGCTGGCAACCACTGCACGCTGCTGCGAGACGGCGAAGCCACCTTTGAAGCCCTGTTCGATGCCATGGAAGACGCCAGCCATTATCTGCTGCTGGAGTTCTACATTGTCCGCTCAGACCGTGTCGGCCAGCGCATCAAGGCCATCCTTGAACGCAAGCTGGCCCAGGGCGTCGAGGTCTGGTTCCTGTATGACGACATTGGCAGCGCGTTTCTGTCCCGCAAATGGCTGAATGAACTGTCTGCTGCCGGCGCCCGCATTGCCTCGTTTGGTGACGGCAACATCCGGCGTCGGCGCTTCCAGATCAACTTCCGTAATCATCGCAAGCTCCTGGTCTGCGATGGCAAGGTGGGATTCGTCGGTGGTATCAACCTGGGCGACGAATACCTGGGCACCGCCATGGACCAGGAACCCTGGCGCGACACCCATTGCCGGATTGAAGGGCCCGCTGTCACCGGCCTCCAGCTGGCCTGGCTGGAGGACTGGAACTGGGCCAGCAATACCCGGCCGGAACTGAACTGGGCGTCCGTGTCTCAGCCTCCCGGCGACCAGGAAGTACTGGTATTGCCCACCGGCCCGGCAGACACCTGGGAAACCTGCACCCTGTTCTTCCTGAACTGCATCAACAACGCGCGCACAAGGATCTGGATTGCCTCGCCCTATTTTGTGCCGGATTTCCAGATCATGAATGCCCTGCAGTTGGCGGCGCTCAGGGGGGTGGATGTTCGCATCCTGATACCGGAGAAAACCGACAGCCCACTGGTCCGGCTGGCCGCCTATTCCTATTTGGTACAGGCCAGTCAGGCCGGCATCGGCATCTATCGTTACCAGCCCGGCTTCATGCACCAGAAAGTGGTTCTGGTGGACAGCCGCTACGCCGCCATCGGCACCGCCAACCTCGACAACCGGTCCATGCGCCTGAACTTCGAGATTACCGCCGTCAACACCAGCCCGGCGTTTATCCAGCAGGTGGAAACCATGCTGGAGGAAGATCTGGGCGCCAGCCGGCCCATGACCGAAAAAGACTATCGCCAGCGCTCAATCCTGTTCCGGCTGGGCTGCCGGGCGGTACGACTATTGGCGCCCCTGCTTTGATCTGGCCCCGGGCGGGCGCTTGTGCGAACATGAGCGCTCGACTGATGCTGTAAACGACCATTTCATGAACGCATTCAAACCCAGAGAAACCCTGACCGAACAGGTCGCTCGTCACATTGAAAATCTGATTGCCTTCGAGCAACTCCGTTCCGGCGAGCGCATCTATGAAAGTGCCATGGCCAAGCAGATGGATGTCAGCCACGGCTCCATCCGGGAAGGCCTGCTGCTGCTGGAGAAGCGCCATCTGGTGCGTAACGTCCCCCGCAAAGGCGCGTTCGTCACGCCGCTGGATGAACACTTTGTCCGCAGTCTCTATGAGACTCTGGAACTGTACCTGACTCACACCGGACGGAAGCTGGTGCGTCAGTGGCAACCGAATGACATGCAGCGGCTGGAATCCCTGTACGAGCAGATGCGGGACCGTTTTCAGAACAACGATCTGATGGCGTTTCTGGAGCTGGGTATTGAATACACCAAAGCCTCACTGGTGTACGCCGACAATTACTTTATTGTCTCGGCCATCGAGGATCTCTGGCCCTCTGCCAAGCGTTGCGCCTTTGTCGCCTTCCGCCATGGCGGCAAACAGGTTCTGGAAGACAACCTGGTGCACATGGAAGAATCCATCCGGATAATACGGGAACGGGACGAACAGGCCCTGGCAGATATCCTGCACCGCTATGCCGTGCAGCAGTGTGAGCAGGTGCTATCCGCTCTGAACAACTGATACCGCGAAAACTCAGTAGAACAGCTGGGTGAATGAGAAGCCGATATTGAGGTATGCGGTCCATTCATCTTCGTTGTTATAGGCGGCCGAGAGCTGTACCGGCCCCAGGAAGGTATCCACCCCGGCGAAAACACTCCAGGATCGCACCAGCCCGGACCAGGTGGCATCATCCATCGTCTCCCAGGCATTGCCGGTCTCAAATCCCAGGCCGGTGAACCAGGGCAGCACCGGCCCGCCGAATTCACGCCTGGCCCAGGCCGCCAGTAAAACGGCATCATTTCCCGTGATCTCGCCCGGGGCGTAGGCTGACAACTGCCGAAAACCGCCAAGACGCGCTGCGTTCTCAACGCCCGGTTCTCCGCTGATGACCTGCCGGGTATACAGCAAGCCGGTGAGATTGAAACGTTGCCAGGTGCCGGTTCCCAGCAACATGCCGGTGAGGGCATCGAACTCCCGGTCACTGCCGAGCTCTTCCCGCTCTACTCTGGCCCGGATACCGGCAAAAGCACCGGATTTCGGATAGAAGGCATCACTCAGGGAATCATGTACCAGTTGCAGGCTGCCGTAGCCCTGATGCACCTTACCGGAAGGTGCAACCGGAACGCCCACTTCGTCATCCACGGTGGCATAGCCACGGACATAACCCAATCGGATCTCGCCATCGCCACCCAGTTCCATGCCAAGGGCCAGATCCACTTCCCGAAAGGTCACATCTATCTCGGAAATACGGTCGCCGTTGTCGTAGACACTGTAATCATCACGGCGATATTCAACCCCAACCACCGCAAACCGGTCATAACCGTAATCCAGAGGCTGGTACCATTGGCTACGCACCCAGGGCTGGGTGCCTAATTGGAGCCCGGTCTGCCATTCCGCGCCAAGGCGATTGAGTTCGGTCATCCGTAACCCGGTGGCCAGATTGAAGCGGGTATCGCCGTCGAAGTTGTCCTCATAATTCAGGCCAAACGACAGATAGTTGGGCCCCCAGCTCTTCTCCCTGGCTTGAATGATCAGCACCGGGCCGGCCTCGGAAGGACGCATGGACCAGGACACGGTCTCGTAGTACCCCAGCCCGTAGATGCGTTTGAGATCGGCTTCCAGTTGCTCCACATCGAGCGGCTCACCCTCTTTCTGCCGAATCCGCTCGCGCAGAAAATCACTGGCCAGGCGGTCGCCTTTACGGAATTCGATCCGGACGACCGGCCCCGGTGCCAGTTTCTCGGCCCGGAGCCGTGCACGGTAATCCCGCCACTCCGAGTCAGACACCGCCAGCCGGTTCAGGGCCACAGCATGATCCCTGGCTCCACTGGCCCCCAGCTCAAACAGCACCGGCGCGTCGTAGAAATCGGCAGAGGTGTGGCCTTGCAGATCTGGCTGGATCAGAATGTCGCGATCGGTTAACAGGCCCAGCTGTAATTCGGTGTTGCGCCGGGTCATCAGCGTGGTGAGCTGCCCGACCACTGAAAAAGCTTCGCGCATGTCCTCTGTGGTCATGAGCGGATCGGTGATATCCACGGCAATGACCACATCAGCCCCCATGTCCCGGGCCACGCTGACCGGTAGGTTGTTGGCCACCCCACCATCCACCAGTAATCGCCCGCCTCTTTCCACCGGGGCGTATACGCCGGGAATGCTCATACTGGCACGAATGGCGTCGGCCAGGTTGCCGTCGCCAATCACCACTTCAACACCGGTTTCCAGATCAGTGGCCACAGCCCGAAAGGGGATGGGTAGCTGATCAAAGTCATCCACCAGCGCGGCGTTACGGGTCAGCTCATTGAGAATAAACCCGAGATTCTGGCCGGTAACCAGTCCGCCACCAAACCGAACGCCCTCGGAACCGACGCCAATACCCGGCACCAGAGGCAGGCGCCAATCGTCCTGCTTTCGGCGCACCGGCTTGTAGGCCCGGCCCGGGTCATCGCGAAAGCTGGACAGCCAGTCCAGCCCGATAAAGCGCTTTTCAATTTCTTCCACCGGCATCCCGGTGGCGTACAGGGCGGCAACGGCCGATCCGGCACTGGTACCGACCACCACATCAACCGGCACCTGCATTTCTTCCAGTACCCGCAGTACCCCGACATGAGCCATGCCTTTGGCACCACCGCCACTGAGCACCAGACCTATGGTTGGTCGAGCATTACTCGCATCAGCATCGGCCAAAGCATGAGGGAACCCGGGCAGGACAAGCAGAATGCACAGCAACCAGGACGGCGAGCGAGTACTCACGATCCCGTCACGAGGTCTGTTTTTTGTCATCGTCGGCCAGTGACAGATGGGAGGTATCCGGCACAACCGGTGGGGGAAGATCCCGTTTTATACCCAGATCACTGCCGGCAGGGGCCAGTGTCCAGTCATCAAGATGCTCAAACATCGGTGCCTCAGCCTCCTGATGCTCAACCAGAGTCACCCCGACCGGGTCCAGGCTCAGGCCGGAACCGGCCAGAATATCATCCACCTTTTCGCCGGCCACCGGTAGGCGATCGCCCGGCTCAACCGCTGGAGTCTCACCGGATTTCGTCGCCGGTTGCTCTGGTTTCGGTGCCGGGGCCTGAGGCGGGGCAGGCGTTGACGCTTGAGCCTGAGCTGATGACGCCGGTGCGGGTTGGGCCGGCCCGGCTCCGGGCATGAGCTGAACATACGCCACCATCCCGTGTTTTTTCAGCACTGCCAGGTACTTCTCGGCCTGAACCTGCTCAAGTTTGTTACGAATGACCACCGGTTGCCCACTGAACATGCGGTCCAGCTGCTCGACGCTGGCCTTGAACAGAGCCCGGGCATTATTGCGAGCGGTTTCCAGATCGGTGCCTGGCGTGCACTCTCCTTTAAACACGAGCTGGTACATGGCTATCCCTCTGCTTTTACAACAACTGTTGGTCAATGATAGCTGAAATCACAGGCTACAACAGGCATTAACCAACGCCGGGCCTTACCATCCGGAAATCATTTCAGCATTGCAAACAATTGAAAAATCCAGCGCCCACAGGAGGAAAAGTACGCCACACTCTGCAACAATCAACTGTAACCAAACTTTACACTTGGTTACACTAACAAGAATCGCAGATTACCTTTCGGGAGCCTCACATGCGCACCTTTACTACCGCCCTTCTCTCTGGTCTGGTGCTCGGCTTGTCATCGGCGCAGGTAGCCGCCGAAAATCTGGATGTATTGATGAGCCAGGTTTTTCAGGCCAATGAAGCCACCTACATCGGCTACGAAAGTATCGAGCGCGAGGACATTCCCGCCCGGGCCAGCGTAGACCGGAAATACCTGATTGTGGATTTCCGCTTTCCGAACCAGCAACCGGCCGCCAAACAACTTCAGGCCAGCGTACACAAAGTGTGCATGACCCTGCTGAAAGATCGCGAACTGATCCGCTCGCTGTCGGATTCCGGCTACGACATGGTGGCCGTTGCCTTTGACCGCCAGTCCCAGTTCGACTGCCTCTGAGCAAGCCGCCCGTGCTATTCCTGCCCCAGTAGTCGGGGGAACGCATCCAGGGCAGTATTGACCGCGTCCAGGTTGAAAGCCTCCACATCCGCCAGCAGCTTCTCCCCGTAACGCGTGACCGACGATGACCGGTGCCGCTGGCCCCATTCGATAATGCGGGCAGCAAAATCCTTCATCTGTTCCGGGTCGCCGCTCTCCCGCACGTCCTGCCATTCATTACCGAAGTCTTCAGCCAGTTTTTCCCGCAGCCAGCCCCGCTCATGCATGCTCATGGTCTGGGCCAGCAGGCGCTCGGATTCCTCCGGCGCGCCATCGTCATCAGCCTGCTCCACCGTCGCTTCTACCCTGGGCAGTACCACCTTGAACGTCGAGCCCACATTGGCCTCACTTTTCACGGTCAGTCTGCCGCCCATCATTTCCACCAGTTTTCGGCTGATCGCAAGCCCCAGCCCGGTACCGCCATAACGCCGGGAACTCTGGCCTTCCTGCTGCTCGAAGGCTTCAAAAATGCGCTCCTGCTGGTCCGGGGCTATGCCGATACCGGTGTCAGCTACGGTCACCACCAGCCGGTAGTAACAAACCTCGGAATCGGCATCCGCCGGCTCGCCCAGCGGCTTGGCCACCGCTCGCACGGTAACCCCGCCCTCGTGGGTGAATTTGATGGCATTGCCCACCAGATTAAACAGCACCTGTCGCAAGCGGGTTTCGTCCAGCATCATCGCCGAGGGCATACCCGACCCCACGCTCACTTCCAGGGTAATGCCCTGCTCCGTCGCCCGCAGGTCAAAGATGTGGCGGACATCACTGAGCAGCCGGCGCACGGACACAGGGCCGAAATCCAGGCGCATCTTGCCGGCCTCGATCCGCGACAGGTCCAGAATGTCATTGATCAGCATCAGGAGGCTTCGACTGCCCGCCCGGATGGCATTGAGGTAATTGCGCTGCTGAGGATCTGTGACCGAATTGTAGAGCAGATCGCTGTAGCCAATCACCGCGTTCATAGGCGTTCGGATTTCGTGGGACATGTTGGCCAGGAATTCGCTCTTGGCACGGCTCGCAGCCTCCGCTTCCCGGGCCAGCCGCTCCGCCTCAAGCTTGGCGGCACGGAGTTCATCCTCACTCCGGCGCAGCGCGTTCTCGGACCGGATTCGCTCATCCACTTCCAGTGAAAGTTTGCGGTTCCAGTACAGGAAGATCAGCACCACCACGATGGCTATCAGAATGATCCGCCGAACCACGGTGTAATCGGCTTCCTGTTCGATATCCAGGTGAATCCAGCGATTATAGATGGCTTCGGTTTCGGACGTCGGCAGACTGCCCAGCGCCTTGTTCAGAATGCGGTGGAGCTCAGGCTGGGCCGGGCTGACCGCCAGTCTCAGATCGTACTGGTAAGGGGTAATACTGGTAATCCTCAGGTTCGACAGACCGAGCCGTGCCACCGTGTAGCTTACCGCCGGGATATGCGTCACCATCACATCCAGATCGCCGTTGGAAAGCGCAAGCAGCCCGTCTTCCACGGTCTGCTGGGGATAGAGGTCGAGATTCGGATGATTAATCAGCAGATAGTCATGACTGGCCTGGCGGTTTACCACGCCGACCCGCTCATCCCGAAGTTCACGCAGGTCTCCGATAAAGCGACCGGTGTCGCGGATCGCCAGCGCAATGGGCACGTTGACATAGGCCCGGGTGAACAGGAATTCCTGCTCGGTACGAGGCGTGCGGGACATGCCGGGAAGCACGTCCAGCTCACCGGATTTCAGTTTTTCCTCGGCGCCGGCCCGACTGTCTACCGTCACTCGCTGGAAGCGAATCCCCAGATCCTTCTCCAGCCGGCTGAGCAAGTCGGCGACCAGCCCCGTGGGCCGGCCATCCTGTTCAAACTCGAACGGCGGCCAGTCCGGCCTCAGTCCGACGGTAATCTCCGAGTTACTGGCCAGCCATTCCAGTTCACCGGCGGTCAGGGCCACGTTTCGGGTCTCGACTTCGGGCAGCTCCCCCGCCAACCAGGACTGGCGAATATTGCGATGTTCCTGATGGGTCAGTGACGATACCGTGCGATCAAACACCCGAAACATGCGCTCCTGCTCAATGGGAACCTGCAGCACCACATCCACAGGTCGCCGATCCAGCAACACCGCCAGCCCGACACCATTGATCATCGCCGATTCGAGGTAGTCAGACACCACCGGAACCGGCCCGAGAAAAGCATCTGCCTCGCCCGACATAACCCGGCTGACCGCCTCACCCAGGCTGGAAACCGGTACCGGCGTAAAGCTTTCCACCGGGTCCAGCAGCGGAAACTGATTGGGGTCGTCGCCGACAATGACAACCTTCGCTGCCTCCAGATCAGACAGAGTCCGGATTGCCGGGTCGCCGGCATTCACAAACACCCCGTAGGTGAGTGACATCAAGGGCGCTGTGTGTCGCACGCCGGGAATAACCGGGGCGCCGGGCAGTCGGGTGGTCAGGATCAGGTCCGGCTCTGGCCGCTCAGTGCCCAGCATCTGGTTCATCAGAAAGGGCTCAATGGGCAATCCCAGCTTGGAGGACAAGCGGTTGAGGTAGTCCACCCAGATGCCCGCCATGCGCCCCTCCCCGGTATCGAACACCAGCGGCACCTGGGTATGCCTGACCCCCACATTGAAGCCATCCTGTTCTGCAAGCC
Organism: Marinobacter sp. UBA5687; assembly: GCF_002420325.1. Lineage (NCBI taxonomy): Bacteria > Pseudomonadati > Pseudomonadota > Gammaproteobacteria > Pseudomonadales > Marinobacteraceae > Marinobacter > Marinobacter sp. UBA5687. The sequence continues at coordinate 5,461 of NZ_DIHV01000013.1, read as the reverse complement.
AACGCAGATCTTCAACGCCCAGTACGGGCGCCGGCGAATTCTGGGGTGGATCCGCCAACACGGCCCCTTGAAAAAGCAGCAACAGGAGGCAAAACATGAACTGTGAACGAGACTTCACTGGATATCCTCGGCGGGTCCACTACATTTCAGGAAAACCATACCTGCAAACGGGCAGGATTGCATTTTGCCAATGAGCTGATGGAGGTACGTAACCATGGACACCAGCAAACACAGCCTGAGCACCCTGTTCGAACAACTGGGTCTGCCCTCCGGTCAATCGGAAGTCGAGCATTTCATCGCCCGACATTCACCATTACCCAGTGAAGTCGCTATCCAGGATGCGCCCTTCTGGTCAGAGAGCCAATCCCATTTTCTGGAGGAAGGGCTGGAAGATGACAGCGACTGGGCGGAGGTGATTGATGAACTGGATGCCCTGCTAAGGCGCTGATTGGCTGGGTCAGAGCACCGACACCCGATTTCGGCCCTCATCCTTGGCCTGATAGAGGGCCCGATCAGCCCGGTCAAACACCGACTCTTCGGTGTCGTCGTCCTGAAAACCGGTCAGCCCCGCTGAAAAGGTAATGCTTACCGGCTCGCCGCTGAAATGGAACGGCAGGCCGGATACATGTTCGCGCAGGGAATCCAATACCTTGCGGGCTTCATCTGTGGGCGTTTCCGGCAGAAGCACCACAAACTCCTCGCCACCGAACCGGGCGATAAAATCCGTCGACCGCAGGCGAGTGCTCATCTCCCGGGCCACCAACTGCAGCACGCGATCCCCTGCCTTGTGGCCATAGGAATCGTTGATGCGCTTGAACAGATCCACGTCCAGCACAGCCACCGTGAGCGGGTGCCGGTAGCGCAACCAGCGATTGTATTCAAACGACAGCCGTTCCTGCCAGGCTTCACGGTTGGGCAGCTGGGTGAGCAGATCGGTCAGGGCTCGCTGACGCTCTTCACGCACCTGGGCCTGCATCTGTTCCGAATGGGCCTCCATGGCCGCGACTTTCTCCTGCATGGCTTCCAGTTGGTTCGCCAGCAGTTTTTCACGCTCGCTTTCCGACGTCCGGAACCGCTCCAGCGCACTGCCAATAAATTCCAGGCGTTGACTGACCGACTGCTTCAAAGCTTGAATATCCTCGCTGGCGCGGATGTCATCCCCCACCTTGTCCAGCTCGGCACGGATTTCCCGGTCCAGCGTTGCTGTGGCGTCCTGCCGGCCAGTCTGGGCGTCACTCTGCTGGGCAAAATGCTCCCGCAACGCCTGCAAGCGTTCATCCAGACGTTTCAGGAAGGCCTCGAATTCGCGCTGGCTGCGGGTAATGGCGGCAATCACCAGATCGGCGACCCGGTTCAACCCCTCCCGGAGCACTTCCCAGTCGTTGCTGGTCAGCAAGGTCTGCTGTAATTCCCGGGCTTCTGCTTCTGCGGCCGGCTCCAGGGAAGCCTGTTGCAACAGTTGCCCCAGTAACTGGCCGATGCGGCGTGCAATTCTCAGTCGCTGGGTGGTATCCGCCAGATCCACACCTTCTGCCGGGGCTTGCGGTTCCGGTGTGGGCGACACAGCCTGAGGCCCGGCCTGCTCGTCCAGCAGGGTAATCTGCCGGTCAATCTGGTCCTGCAGTTCCCGCCAGTGCTGCAGGTTGATCTGCTTCTTACGGATATCCTCCCGCAACCGACCCAGCAATTCATCCAGCTCCGGCCGCTGTCCTTCGGAGGCCAGACTGGTTCGTACCAGCATTCTTTCCAGCAGATTACGTTCGGATTCCCACTGTTTTTCCCGATGCTCTGCTTCTTCCAGTTCCCTGAGATATTTCTCTTTCCAGGAATCTTCAGATGCCATGAACTACTCCCTTAGTGGCCGGCACGATGCTCTTCCTCTTCACACCCGGTGCGATCGGTCGTTCGGCGGCGCGCCCGGGGATGGCTCTGATCATAAACCCGGGCAAGATGTTGAAAGTCAAGATGAGTATAGACCTGGGTTGTGGCAATGTCCGCATGACCCAGCAATTCCTGAACCGCGCGCAGGTCGCCACTGGATTCCAGCATGTGACTGGCAAAGGAATGCCTGAGCAGGTGGGGGTGCAAACGCTGGTCCGCGCCGTGCAGAATACCCCAGCGAGACAGGCGACTCTGGATACTGCGCCGGCTCAGGCGGGTGCCCCGCCGGCTGACAAACAGTGCCTTCTCACCCTCGGTGACCAGTGCCCGCCGGCAGGACAACCACTGTTGCAACGCCGCCACGGCCTTACGGCCGACCGGCAGCACGCGCTCCTTGTTACCTTTACCGAGAACGCGGATTTCTGGGCCCTTCAGATCCAGAGCCGACAGATCGGCCCCGGCCAGCTCCGCCAGCCGAAGGCCGGAGGAATACATCAGCTCGAACATGGCCAGATCACGGATTTCGAGGGGGTCTTCGGGGGTGGCATCCAGTAACTGGCCAATCTGATCAACATCCGCAACGCGGGGCAAACGCCGACCACTTTTCGGCGCCCTGATGTCCAGAGCTGGATTATCGCTCGCAAGCCCTTCGCGAAGCAGGTACTGGTAGAAGCGCCGAATCGACGACAGGTGCCGGGCAATGCTGCGCCCGCTCAGTCCATCCCGGCTGAGTCGGGCTACGTAGCGCCGAACATCGTGGGCAGACAGCTCTGACCAGTCGTTGAGGCTATTATCCGCAAGCCAGGAGATCAGGCGCTGAAGGTCGCGCTGATAGTGTTCGCAGGTACGGGGTGAATGCCGTTTCTCGGATTGCAGATGACCAATGAAGCCGGTCAGCGCCGCCAACTGGCTCGCTGATCCTTTGTGGTCACTCGCCGCCGCGCTCACCCCTGGCCGGTCTCCGCGGTCAGGTCCGTCACCGGAGCGCCGGTACCATGGCGCTTGAGCATGGGAGGCAAAAGCCGGCTCAGGGTGTCGCTGATGTAGCTCAGGAACAGTGAGCCCATGCTCTGATCAAAGTAACCGGGTTCACAACTGCCGACAGCAAACACACCCACCAGACCTTCGTGGCGCAGGGGTACAAGGGCGACGGAGGCGATGGGATCGTCACGGTCCGGGAACAGGAATTCACGCTCATTCTCACGGAACTGGCCACAAACGGCCCGTTCCCCCTCCAGCAGGCTTCCCAACCGCTCACGTGCCGCGGCCGCATCCACCATATGCAAGGCACCCTGTGACTGAAGCTGACCGGTTTCACTGAACAGAAGTACCGACGCGGCATCCAGGCCAAAATCGCCCCGGATACTGTCATCAATGGCAGCGGCCATATCCTGCAGATTACGGGCTTCAATCACCTGCATCAGCAGGCGTTTGCTTTTCTCGAACAACCGGTCGTTGTGGCGGGCGATGGACACCAGTTCCACCAGCTCCCGGCGTAACGTGTCCCGCTGTTCCCGGAACAGGTGCACCTGGCGCTCCACCAGGGAAATCGCCCGGCCGCTGTCATGGGGCAGAGTCAAACTGCGCAGGAGCTCGTCCTGGCCGATAAAAAAGTCCGGATTGGCCCTCAGATATTCTGCGACCTGTTCCCTGGTGAGTTCGCCGGCCTTCTGGCGGGCCGTTTGTTCTGTCATCGTGTTCTCCTGATCGGTTCAGGCCCCGTTTTTATGAGGTCGGGTGTTCGGGCGGGCACTCCTGCGGCGCCGGGGCTGGGGTTCGCCAGGCAGCCGCAACTGGCCTTCAAATACCGTGGTTGCAGGCCCTTCCATCATAACAGGGGCACCTTCCCCCTGCCATTCAATGACCAGCCGGCCACCGCGCAGCTCGACTTCGACCCGGCTGTCCAGCAGGCCACGGAGACAACCGGCCACCACTGCTGCACAGGCACCGCTGCCGCAGGCGAGTGTTTCGCCGGAGCCCCGCTCAAATACACGCAACCGGGCACGGCGGCGATCAATCACCTGCAGAAAGCCAATGTTGGCCCGGGCCGGAAACCGGGGATGCTTTTCCAACTGCGGGCCGAGGCTTTCAACCGGCGCCGTATCGATATTGTCCACCACCAGTACCCCGTGGGGATTACCCATGGAGATGGCCGACAGCTCGACCGTCTGGCCATTCACGTCGACGGTATACACATCCTTGCGCTGATCTGCCGCAAAGGGGATCGCGGGTGGATTGAGCTCCGGCACTCCCATATTGACGGCCACCAGGCCGTCCCGACCCACCTTGAGTTCAATCACACCCTTGGCGGTCTGCACCCGGATGACGCGTTTATTGGTCAGACGCTGATCGCGCACAAAACGGGCGAAACAGCGGGCACCGTTGCCGCACTGCTCTACTTCTGAGCCATCGGCATTGAAAATGCGGTAACGAAAATCCACATCCGGCAACCCCGGTGGTTCCACCACCAGCAACTGGTCAAAGCCAATGCCGAAATTGCGATCCGCCAGTTCCCGGATGGTGTCCGGGGCCAGCCGGAATGGCTGGCTGATGGCGTCTACCACCATGAAATCGTTACCCAGCCCGTGCATCTTGGTAAAACGCAGAATCGGGCCCTGGCCGCGTCGTTGCTGAGACATCTCGTTCTCCCCGCTCATTCCGGCAGGCAACTTTCCGGCGCCAGCTGGTCGTCCAGAGTTTCCCGGCGCCGCACCACGTGCACCTGATCTCCGTCCACCATCAACTCCGGGGGCCGGTTGCGGGTGTTGTAGTTAGAGGCCATAACAAATCCGTAGGCCCCGGCCGAGCGCACCGCCAGCAAATCGCCGGCTTTCAGGCGCAGAGCGCGATCCTTGCCGAGGAAATCGCCGGTTTCGCACACCGGGCCCACCAGGTCCCAGGGCCTTTCCTCACTGTCCTGATGGGGCCGAACCGGAATAATGGCCTGCCAGGCACTGTAGAGCGCCGGTCGGATCAGATCATTCATGGCCGCATCGATGATGGCAAAATTCCGGTGCTCGGTGCACTTCAGGAATTCTACCCGGGTCACCAGAATACCCGCATTCGCTGCGATGGAGCGCCCTGGCTCGAGCACCAGATCCAGCTCCCGATCGCCCAGGCGTTCATTGAGCGCTTTCACATAATCTGCCGGTTGCGGCGGGGTTTCCTGGTTGTAGGTCACACCCAGACCGCCCCCCATATCCAGATGGCGAATACGGATGCCCTGCTCTGCCAGGGTGTCGATCAGAGAAAGCACCCGGTCCAGGGCATCCAGGAACGGCGAAACTGAAGTCAGCTGTGAGCCGATGTGGCAGTCCACCCCGTGGATATCGAGGTTGGGCAGGCTGGCCGCGCGGGCATAGACTGCTGGCGCCTCAGCAATGTCAATGCCGAACTTGTTTTCCTTCAGGCCGGTCGAGATGTACGGGTGGGTGCCCGCATCCACGTCCGGATTCACTCGCAGGGAAATGGGCGCTTTCACTCCCAGTTCGCCAGCCACCTTGTTCAGGCGATCAAGCTCGGTGTCGGATTCGACATTGAAACAGCGAACGCCGGCCTCCAGGGCCCGCTTCATTTCCCA
>NZ_DIHV01000004.1:0-6301 GCF_002420325.1 Marinobacter sp. UBA5687 | reverse complement strand
GTAAACCTATTTCAGGACTAGACAGGTTGGTCATACTATCCGGACAACTACCCACCTTTGTCCGCTTGTGCGGTTGCTGATGAGCAAGCTATCGTCTGTTTTCTTTCTTAAAGACAGGCTAGAGGCTATGAATCCGACCATTGAACTTCTGAAATCCCACCGCTCTATCCGCAAGTTCAAGGACCAGCAGATCCCACGGGAACTGTTCGAAGAGCTGATTCGTGCCGGCCAGAGTGCCGCCACCTCCAATCACGTTCAGGCCTATTCCATCATCCATGTGGTCAACCCGGAGAACCGCCGTAAGATCGCCGAACTGGCCGGCGGCCAACCCTATGTCGCCAACAGTTCCGACTTCCTGGTGTTCTGTGCCGATATGAAACGGGCGACCGAAGCCGCAGAGCGGGCCGGTGCCGAGGTGATACGAGGTATGACCGAGCAACTGCTGGTTGCCACCATCGACACCGCCCTGATGGCACAGAATGTCGCCATTGCCGCGGAATCCGAGGGGCTGGGACTGTGTTACATCGGAGGTATTCGTAACAACCCGCAGGACGTGAGCGAGATTCTGAAACTGCCGGAACATGTCTACCCGGTATTTGGCATGTGCCTCGGCTACCCCGATCAGAACCCGGAAGTTAAGCCCCGGCTGCCACTTTCCGCGATTCTGAAAGAAGACGCCTACACTGATGCCGATGACACCGCACTGGTGACCCGTTTCGACCAGACCATGAATCAGTATTACCAGGCCAGAAGCAGCAGCAATAAGGACACCACCTGGTCCGAACAGCTGAAGCCACTGTTTACCTCAAAACTGCGCCCGCACATAAAACCATTCCTCAACGATCGCGGTTTCGGTACCAAATAGATCGATTTTTTCGATGCATTCGCCTCAGTAAATACGATTCTTGCGGCAACCGCCTTAGACTAAAGTATGCCCCCTTTGTTCGTTTGCTACTGAAAGGGGCATACCCATGGCGGGCTTCGATACCGATATTCTTCTGATTGGCGGCGGCGTTATGAGCGTCACGCTGGCCTCTCTGATTCAGCAACTGGACAGCTCCCGGTCAATCACCCTGGTCGAACAGGGTCAGCAGCTGGCCGGAGAAAGCTCGGACGCCTGGAACAACGCCGGCACCGGTCACGCCGGTTATTGCGAACTCAACTACACCCCCGCCAACCCCGATGGCAGCGTTTCCGTAGAGCGGGCGCTCGCCATCAACGAGCGCTTCGAGCTCTCACTTCAGTACTGGAGCAGCCTGGTTGAGAAGGGGCTCCTGCCAGCACCGGCCAACTTCATTCGCCGGGTGCCACATCTGAGCTGGGTTCAGGGTGCCAGGGCCTGTGAATTTCTGAAAACCCGCCACAGAGCCCTCGAGGGCCAACCGCTGTTTCAGGAGATGGAGTTCAGCGATCAGCCAGACACCCTCGCTCGCTGGCTCCCGCTTATCCACGGTACCCGGCAAGCCTTTGAGCCGGTCGCAGCTACCCGCGTCGCCCACGGCAGTGACGTCAATTTTGGCGCACTGACACGCCTGCTGGGGCGCTCCCTGGCCCAGCACAAAGCCTGTGATATTCAGCTCCAGTGCCAGGTAACCGATATCAAGCGCGAAGCCGGCGGCTGGCGCGTGAGCCTGCATCACCTGGGCAGCGGCGAGAAACGCAGCATTACCAGCCGTTTTCTGTTCATTGGCGCGGGCGGAGCGGCCCTGTCATTGCTGCAGAAGACCGGTATTCCGGAAATTCGCGGCTACGGGGGGTTCCCGGTATCCGGCCTGTGGCTGGCCTGCGATAACGAAGACATGGCCCTGTCACACAACGCCAAGGTCTATAGCCAGGCACCGGTTGGCGCCCCACCCATGTCGGTGCCCCACCTGGACACCCGATTTATCAATGGCAAGGCGGCGCTGCTCTTCGGCCCCTTCGCTGGCTTTACCACCCGCTTCCTCAAAAGCGGCGATCGATCGGACCTGATCCGCTCAGTTCGCAGCCACAACCTGCGGCCGCTGATCGACGTTGGCGTGCACAACTGGCCGCTGACCCGATACCTGATCAAAGAAGCTCTCAGCCCCAAATCGGCCCGCCTCGGCGAACTGGCGCGCTTTATGGAGGACCCGGATCCGGCTCAGTGGCAATTGGTACGGGCCGGGCAGCGTGTTCAGGTTATCAAGCCAACGGCCTCGGGCCGGGGCAGTCTGGAATTCGGCACCGAGGTTTTGAGCACTGAGGACCGATCCCTGGCAGCCCTGCTGGGCGCTTCACCGGGCGCCTCCACCTGCGTCTCCGCAATGCTGGAGGTTATAGAACGTTGTTTCCCGGAGCTGATTCAGGGCCAACCGCTGCAAACCCTGCAATCGCTGATTCCGAGCTACGGTCAATCGCTTCAGGCCAACCGCCAACTGCTGGCCGATGTCCGCCGCTACACCCTTAACACCCTGGGACTGAACACCGGGGCAGAACAAACTCAAACTGAACGGAGCCTGTACGCATGATGATAGGGATTCCCAGAGAACGACAAGACGGTGAAAACCGTGTGGCCATTATCCCATCCGGAGTTTCCACCCTGCTGGAGGCCGGCTACGAGGTGGTGGTCGAGAGTGGCGCTGGCAGTGCCGCCCATTTCACCGATGACGACTATCGCCACGCCGGGGCCATCATCGCCGACAATGCCGACGCTCTGTATCGTCAGGCCACAGTCATCCTCAAGGTTCGGGCGCCCTCCTCAGAGGAAGCGCGACTGATTCAGCAGGACGCCACCCTGATCTGCCTGCTCGATCCCTGGTTCAACCAGCCGCTGCTGGAACAGCTGGCCGGGCAAAACGTGCAGGCATTTGCCCTGGACCTGGTGCCCAGAACCACCCGGGCCCAGTCCATGGACGTGTTGAGTGCCATGGCGGGCATCAGCGGGTACCGCGCCGTCCTCAGCGGCGCCATGGCCCTGCCCCGTTACTTCCCCATGCTGATGACCGCCGCCGGCACCATTCACCCAGCCCGGGTACTGGTCATTGGCGCCGGTGTTGCAGGTCTGATGGCCATTGCCACCGCCCGCCGCCTGGGCGCAGTGGTCGAGGCCTACGACCTTCGCCCTGAGGTGAAAGAACAGGTGGAGAGCCTGGGTGCCGATTTCATTGAAATCGAAGTGCCTGCATCCGATACCACCGGAGACAGCGGTTATGCCAAGGCGCAGAGCGAGGCGTTCTACACCGCCCAACGACAGCAACTGGCAGACTGCGTCGCCCGCGCCGACCTGGTGATCACCACGGCGGCGGTGCCCGGAAAACCGGCTCCCAAACTGATTGACCAGGAAATGATCCACCGCATGAAGAGCGGCTCGGTGATCGTGGATCTGGCGGCCGACAAAGGCGGTAACGTGGACGGCACCGTTCTGAACCAGAAAGTGGATGTGGACGGCGTTACCCTGGTCGGCCATGCCAACCACCCCTCCCGCGTACCGGTGCATGCCTCCCAGCTGCTCACCCGCAACATTACCGCCTTTTTGCTCAACATGACCGAAGACGGTCGTGTGGTGCCCAAGCTGGAGGACGAGATTGTTGCGGCCACACTGGTGGTCCAGCACGGCAGCGTCCGCCACAACGCCGAGACTCGAGAAAACCCGGAAACCTCAACCCAGAAGGACACGGACTGATGGAACTGTTTGCACTCAGCTTTACCATTTTCATTCTGGCATTGTTCGTCGGGGTAGAACTGATCAACAAGGTTCCGCCCACCCTTCATACCCCGTTGATGAGCGGCACCAATGCCATCTCCGGCATCGTAATCGTCGGCGCGATCATCAGTGCGGGCAGCACAGAGCTGTCGCCTAATGTCGCCGGCGTTCTGGGCTTTATCGCTGTCACCCTGGCCAGCATCAATATCGTAGCTGGCTTTCTGGTGACGGATCGCATGCTGAATATGTTCAAGCGGAAGGGATAACCATGTTTGCATTGATCAATCTGTCTTACCTTGCAGCTGCTGTCTGCTTCATTCTCGGCATCAAGGGCATGACCCGCCCGAAAACGGCCGTACGTGGTAACCAGCTGGCCGCCATCGGGATGCTGATTGCCGTGGTTGCCGCCCTGTTGCACCAGGAAATCATCAGCTACGCGGCCATCATCGCTGGTATGCTGCTGGGCGGCTCGATCGGCGTCTGGCTCGCAAAACGGACCGCAACCACGGAAATGCCGGAACTGGTGGCGAGCCTGAACGGTATCGGCGGGGGCGCCTCCGTTGCGGTGGCCGCCAGTACCTGGATGCATGCGGTTAACGCCACCGGTGCCGGAAGTAGTGGCTGGACCGCCGCTATTCTGGCCTCCATCGTCATCGGCTCAGTGACCCTGACCGGGTCGGTCGTAGCCGTTCTGAAACTCAAGGGGAATATTGGCGACAGCCGGAACAATCGCCTGTGGCACAGTGTCACGCTGGTTACTCTGATTGCCGCCGTGACCGGAGCGGTGCTGTTTGCCACCAGCGGCAGCACCAGCCCGCTGGCCCTCGCGGCCCTCGTAGGGCTCTGCCTGCTGCTTGGTATTGGCCTGGTCCAGCCTATCGGTGGTGCCGACATGCCGGTCGTCGTCGCTCTGCTTAACGCCTATTCCGGCCTGGCGGGCGCAGCCACCGGGTTCGTGCTGGGCAACCAGGGGTTGATCATTACCGGTTCCCTGGTGGGAGCTTCCGGGCTGATTCTGACCGCCATCATGTGCAAGGCCATGAACCGGTCCCTGCCCAACGTTCTGTTCGGCGGTGTACTGGGCGGATCAGACAGCAAGGCGAGCCAGCAGGACGAAGGGGAGTTCTACGATGGCAAGGTGAAATACGCCACCCCTGACGACCTGGCTCTGCTGCTCGATGGTGCCCGTAAAGTGGTCATGGTGCCCGGATACGGCCTGGCGGTGGCTCAGGCCCAGCATGCGGTGAAAGAACTCGCCAACCAGCTTGAGGGCCGTGGTGCCAAGGTCAGTTACGCGATTCATCCGGTGGCAGGCCGGATGCCAGGACACATGAACGTGCTGCTGGCCGAAGCTGAAATCCCTTATGACCAGCTGAAAGACATGGACGCCATCAACCCGGAACTGCCGCAGGCGGACGTGGCCATCGTGCTCGGCGCCAACGACGTGGTAAACCCGGCCGCCGCCGAAGATCCGAACTCGCCCATCTTCGGCATGCCCATACTGGATGTGCACAAGGCGAAAACGGTGGTGGTGGTCAAGCGCAGCCTGTCCGCCGGCTTCGCCGGCATTCCCAACGGTCTGTTCATTCGCGACAACAGCCTGATGGTGAAAGGCGACGCCAAAGAAGTCCTGCAAGCCACCACCAGCGCGATCAAGGAACTCTGATCAGGCGTCCTCAAGGATGAGGACCACCAGCTCCTTGGGGCCATGGGCTCCATAGGCGAGCACCTGCTCAATGTCCGCCGTCTTGGACGGACCGGAGACCAGCAACAGGTTCGTGGGCAAACCCGCGGACCAGTTGTGTTTCTGCATCATCCCATACAGGTTGTCTTCGACTTCACTGGCCTTGAGCAACGCGATATGCAACGGCGGCAAAAGACTCATCAGCCGCGGCTCCTGGCGATCCGGCCACAGTACCAGTGAACCGGTGGCAGCAATCCCGCCCACCGTGCCCGTCACGCTGGCATCCACCTGCCAGAACAGCTCCTCCTTCCATTCCTCAATGGGGCGGTCATAGACCAACAGCTCCGGTCTGGGCTCCGCACGCTGCCAGTGCTCCGCCAGTTGCTTGCCGTGGTCGGTACCCGGGGCATAGAGCACATTCTTCAGACCGCGGCTCTCCAGCAATTCCTGAACCTTTGAGGGCCATTGCTCGGTCGTCAGCTGGTGGATTTCGGTGTGCACCGCTTCCATCAGAGAACGCAGGCGGGTAATCCGATCCTCCGGCGCATACTGCCAGGGGCGAGTCACCAGGCCCTCATCGAAATCATCCGGCCGGGGAGTGGTGCCGGCCAGACCGGCACGGAGCTTGTTGAGAATGTTGCTGCGGGCACTCATCACCGGTCTCCCTGATTCAAATGAGCTTTGGCAAGATCGTGCAAAGACCGCCGGGCCGGTATCGGCGCCGAGTGATTCTCGGTCCATGGGCCGACGTTTTTCGGTGCCAGTTTGCCAAAACGGGTCGCGCCCCACAGGAACAGACGGTAAAACGCCGGCGACGTATTCAGCCTGGCCCAGAAGCGCCAGATTGCCCGCTCCTTGCGGGAATATTTGGCGCCGCCGTCTTTCACTTTCGGCTGTTCGGCGGGGCTTTTCACGTTTTCCTGGCGCAGGCGCTGCAGCATTTCCGGGATCGG
>NZ_DIHV01000052.1:67421-85168 GCF_002420325.1 Marinobacter sp. UBA5687 | reverse complement strand
TGCGTATTCCGGCGAACGTGACCGGTCATTCCGGGGATCGTGACCGATTTGCACACGGCCATCACGCTGGAGTCGATTTTGTACTCTGAGCGGTCACGATGGGTCAACAGATTCCGTCTTTTGTGTTTTTGCTTTTCGCAGTGATTCCCCCTTCAGATTGAGCCGGTGAGCGCCGTGCAGGAGCCGGTCCAGGATGGCGTCGGCGAGCGTGGCGGAGCCGATGTAATCGTGCCAATGCTCCGTGGGTAACTGGCTGGCAATGAGAGTTGAACCCCTGCCGTGCCGGTCTTCGATCACTTCCATCAGGTCCTGTCGCTGTTGCGCGGTTACCTTCTGCATGCCCCAGTCATCCAGGATCAGCAGGTCGGTTTTTAGCAACTGGTTCATCAGCCGGGCATAGCTGCCATCGCCATGGGCGATGCGTAGTTGTTCGAACAGACGCGGTACCCGCAGGTAGCGAACTGAGAGGCCTTGCCGGCAGGCCTGGTTGCCCAGGGCGCATGCCAGCCAGGTCTTACCGCACCCGGTGGGCCCGGTGATGCACAGGTTCAGGGATTGGCGGATCCAGTCACAGCTGGCCAGTCCGGCCATGCGGGAGCGCTCCAGCCCTCTCGGGTGATGGTAGTCGATATCTTCAATGCAGGCCGGCACACGCAACCGGGCGGCCTTGAGCAGCCGCTCCAGTCGCCGGTTTTCGCGGTGCAGCACTTCGCGATCTACCAGCAGGGCAAGACGCTCCTCGAACGCCAGGTCGTGGGTGTCAGGCTGCGCCCGCTGTTGTTCCAGGGCATCGCACATGCCGGTCAGCTTGAGCTGGCGCAGGGTGTCGAGAGTGTTTTGAGTCAACATCAGTGTCTCCGGGATCAGTGGTAGTAGTGGGGGCCACGAACGTTGGTGTGAACGGGCAGATCGGCCAGTTCCGGTTCTTCCTCGGTCAGTGTCAGGGGAAGCTGATCCAGGCCCTGCTTCAGGATCGAGGTGATGCTCTGGTAGCTGGCCGAGTTGATGGACAGCGCCCGGGCACAGGCTTGCTCCAGCCGGTCACGGCTGTAACGTCGACTCAGGTTCAACAGCCCCAGGCAGGCCCGGTAGCCATGTTCGGGATGGGGGCGATCCTTGAGCTGTCGCTGCACCACGTCGAGCGTGGCGGGGCCGATGTCCGCGGCCCAGTTCAGGAACCGTCCGGGAGACCAGTTCTGATGGGCCTGGTGGGATTTGGGCATGTGCTCGGTCAGGGTGACGAAGCGGCTCTTGCCGTGGCGGGGATGCAACGCCACCCGCTGGCCCTTGTGCATGACTTCCACGGCGGTGTCGGTCACCCGTACATCCAGCTTCACGCCCACGAGAGCGTGAGGCACGCTGTACAGCCGTTTGTCGATCTCAATGTGGTAGTCGATGCCCGGTCGTGCCTTACGCCACTCGGCATAAACGTAGGGCGTTGCCGGCAGTGGCTTCAGTGCGGGTCGGTCCAGCGTTTCGAACAGACTCTGGCGGCTCTCGGAACGCCCCTGGAACCGGCGCTGGTTCAGCGCCGGTAGCAGTCCGGCGATGGCTGCGTTCAGCTCGGCCAGTGAGAAGAACGTTCGGTGCCGCAACCGGGCCAGGATCCAGCGTTCAACCAGCAGCACAGCGGCTTCGGCCTTCGCTTTGTCCTTGGGCTTGTAGGGGCGTGCCGGTAAGACTGCCGTCTGGTAATGGGCGGCCAGTTCCGCATAGGTCTCGTTGATCTGGGGCGTGTATCGGTCTGCCTTGGTGACCGCTGCCTTGAGATTGTCCGGAACCAGCAGTTCCGGCACGCCACCGTAGAACGCCAGCATGCGCTGATGGGAGGCGACCCAGTCCGGGAGGCTCTGGCTCCAGGTGGCCTCGGCGAAGGTATAGCTGGACGCACCCAGCACGGCCACAAAGACCTGGGCCTTGCGCATCTCGCCAGTGCTGCGGTCCACCACCGGCACGGTGGGGCCGCAGTAATCGATAAAGATCTTTTCACCGGCCCGGTGGACCTGACGCATGCTGCGTCGCTGCCGGCCGCGCCAGAGCCGGTAGTGATGGCAGAACTGGCTGTACCGGCGAGCCTTGTCGCCGTGGCGCTCTACGTACTCAGCCCAGAGCAGTTGCAGGGTCACGCCCTTGGTCTTCAGTTCCTGATGGACCTGGAAGTAGTCGGGCTCGGCAAAGCGTTCGCGCGGCGTCTTGGCCGGGAACAGCTGGGCCTCTAACCGTGCTTCATCCGTGCCTTCCGGCAACGGCCAGGTGATGCCCTGCGCGGTGGCCAGGCTGACGTACTTGCCGACCACGCCCTTGGAGAGCCCGCAGGCACGGGCAATGCGTTCGTGGCTCAGGCCCGCTTCGTACTTGAGGCGCAAGACCTCGATGATTTGTCGCATGGAAATCCTCGCTGCCGGCATCTGCCCTTCCTCGTGATGAAAAAGGAAGGGGTATGCCGGATAAAGTTGAAGAATTCCAGCGTGTTGGCAGGGATTCCGGAGGAACGTGACCGGTGATTCCGGCATCGTGACCGGCGATTCCGGAAAACTACCCGAAATCGGTCACGATAAAACGGAATGAGCGGTCACGATCGCCCGGAACAGGCGGTCACGTTCAAACGGAATGGGCGGTCACGATGGGCCGGAATATGCAAGTGCTCAGCAGGACAGTGAAATCGTACTGGTGGACGTTGCCTAGGTAAAAGCTCAGCTTGCCGAGTGTAAATATCTCTGTTCTCGTTGCACCGCTTATCAGAATTTTCCGCCCGATGGTCTTTCGCTTAATAACTCCATGAGAAATTTGGAAGAGTATTGATGAGCGACCGGCGCGGTGGCTAAAACTTCACTTCATCTTCGATCTTTAAATCCATAACAGGGCCTAACTGAGGTACATCTATGCCAGCATTCCGAAGTTTTTTCGCCATCTCAAAGTTTAAATAAAGCAGTGACATATAGCGGGCTTTCACCCGATTGTTTTCATTTTTAAGGCTTTGTATTTTCTTGTTTAGACTTTCTATGCGTTCTTTTTCAGTTAGTGAGGATCGACGTCTCGAAGACTGTTTTTGGGCATTCTCGATAGCCTCTAACAACGATTCAAAGCCAGGTCTATTACGGATGCTACCCCTTGCTCGCCCAGCCTCCCTGGCAACATTGTCCTTATTAATGAGCGACCCTTTCTTGATGCGTTCCGGCTCGCCTTGCTTTAGGCGCTGCAAGGCACCGAAATACTCAGATAGCGCTTTGCTTCCCATGGCTTGGTCCTTTTTAGTCAGTAAGTCGGGATTTTATGAGTCTGAGCTTTTCGTTGCTAAATTTGTAGGAGAGGGAGTTTGGACTCATCTCCTGCATCGAGAACTCCAAACTAGCCGCAGCCTCCTCCAAAACATCGTCTTCGAAAACAGACTTGGCGCACCCAAGGCATGGGAAAGTCCAGTCGATGCCGTAGCTATCGCATGGGCCAGTTTCGTTCATGCACCCACCACCCGTAGGTAACGGGACGTATTTTCTTTTGCCTACTTCTATTTCCTTCTGAATGGCTCTGGCATCGTCCAGGAAATGGGGTAAGTTTCTGTCTTTCTCAGATTGAAAAGCATTTCCCTGTCCTCCCAGCAGAGGCCCGTGTGCCTTGATAACTTGCTCTTCAAAAGCAACAGAGTCATTCAGGTTTTTAGAGGCTCTAAGGTCACCGATGACCGTATGGCTTTCAGGAATGCGGCCATCCTCATTGACGATGAAGGATTCGGCAAATGCTGAGTTTTCGGCATACAGCGCTGTCATCATGAGTGTCAGATGTTTGAATTGCGTAGCTAACGATGGCAGAGAAACCATCCCTGAGCGCGAGGCATATACAGCAGCAGACCGCCTGCCCTGATGCGTAGAAAGTGGCCAAGGCTGGCCGATCTCAAATTCAGGTTCTTCGTCCCAATCTCGAAATGCATCGAAAACAACGAGCTCCTCAATGTCTGATCGTCTTATCTCGACATTTTTGAACGATTTGATGCTACTCGCGAGAACAATGGAGCGATATGCAATGGGGTATTCATAGCTCACAGGCGTAGCGCATTTTTTCCATTGGTTGGCGAGCCAGAGGGGGACTGTTTCATGCCGACTTGGAAATCGATCAGGGCTATTTCTAACCCAGTTTATTCTCGCAATGGCCTGGGAGGCCTTAATGGCTTTCTTAGCGATTGGTGAAGTAACCCAAGGGAGCAATCTTGAAAAGTTGGATCTGGCCAGCTTCTTTGTGTGGGATAAGAGAACATCTACCTTTCCAAAATTAGGAATGTCGATGACCTGATGACAATCAAAGGGCAAGACTTCTACCTCACTAGCACGCATGCCGGAGTAGAAGTGTATGAGAATCGCTGAGAATGCTTGCAATTGGCAAAGATGATTGGTGATGTTTTGTAGGTGTGCGTCAACTCCTTTCTTCTCAAGATAGCCATCAAGACCGAATCGTTTCAGCGTTTCTTTTCTCGATACGAGTCTGGATTTGGAGGTTGGTCCGGGGCTAGGCCTTCCGCTTCCAATAATCCGTGTCACAGCGTTTCGAGCACGTCCTATACTATCACTGAATAGGTGGGGGTCTTCGTAGATCGCCTCAAAAAATTCCACGAACCTTTCCATGAGAGGAAGAGCGTCGTCCAGTTGCTTTTCCGTCTCCTCAAGGATTGTTGCCAGTATGCGAGTTGGAACCAGCGGCGTTCTCTTACCCTTGTCCCGAATATATTTGTTTGCAATATTTAATCTTTTAACCCAGTCATCGTAGCTCTCATCTGGAACAATTTTCCATTTTGGTAGCTTTTCACATAAATCATCGTTTACCGTGCTGTGACAAACTCTTAAAACCTCCTTGATGTAAGGTGAAAGCCATTGGGCTTGCTCGGTTTCGTCGCTAATAGCAAACAAAAAAGAGGATTTGAGTGCTGCTTGAAACTTTGAATTTGAATGAGAATCGACTATCGAAACGTTACAGTGGTATGCGATTTTGGCAATTGCCTTAAGGGCTTTGATGTAACCGCTAAAGCTCACCATTTTTTTGTTTTTTTTTCTGGCGATTCTTGGGTTGAACATTCCAAGCCAGGTGATGGACTTTATCTCGTCGGTTATGACGCGCGAGAGCTGATCAAAATCTCCAGTTTGCCAAGTATTAAAGGTGTAAACCGATCTGGTTCCGTAAGTGGTCAAGTCCCAGGTGTCATCTTCGAACTTGGATAGGACCTCACCATTTATTTTGCGCGAGACAACAAAATCACCAGGAATTAATCCACCTAAGTCTTCAAGGCGATCAGGCACGAACTCAGTATTCAAGTTGCCTACCATAAAAAATGACATCAGCTGACCTCAATGGCATCAAGAAGGGAATTTACCTGGGCAAGCCAAAAAGGGTCCAAATCTCCTTTTTCGATTGATCTTGAAGACCGCTGAACAATTTCTTTTGCTGCTTTGCTTCGTTTTTTGAATGCCTCAACAATCTCTTCAATTCGAGCGACTATTGGCAAGAATTTTTCACCGTGGATTTCAAGTGCCTGAGACTTTTGTATGCTTTGAAATTTAATGTATGCAGCCACTGATAGGATTCGGTGGATATCCTCGTAGTTGTTGAAGATGCCGAAGCTTTTGCAGAAAAAGCAGGCGAGCGGGGCTCCACATGTCAGTTCAGGTGCCCGGACTTCATCGATCCCATCTATATACCTTCGGTCGTCTTCTGTTTTAGCAACGCATTTACCTGTTGGGATTTTTTCGCCTGAACTTACGATGGGTGGCTTAACCTTTCCTGAAACCCGCAAGCTTGCCGAGGTCTTTAGAGCAGTAAAGAATTGCGAGAGTTGCTTGGCGGAGTCCTCAAACGTTTTGAAACCGTAGTGCTTTCGGATAGTGTTTGGTTTGTTGGAAACCATCCCGGCAACAAGGCCAATGTCGCCACCTGATATCTCTAGCACTCTTTGTATCTTCGATTTTCGGGGCGTTCTTGACACTAAGCTCGGCCCGTTTTCAGGCCACGCCAACGAATCTTTTAGGGTTCGATCATCTAACTTGACCAATTTATTCTTGTTAATTCCTCGAAGGGGAACGTAGCAAAGGCCAAATTTTGGAGCATCCTGGTCGCAGTAACTGGACATCCATTCTCTGAGGCGAATCATCTGTCGCCAATCTTTCTGGAATGCGCTGGGCACGGTAACTTTTTGTAGCTCATTTTTTACGCGCCCTTTAAATGCGATCATACGGTTTGCACCGTCCTCTTTTGGTAGAAGGCCTTTCTGACAATCAATACCTGAGAGATGGTCAGCATTGCATCCAGAGGCAAACATAAGCATGTAGCCAAAATGTTTGATAGCTCGGTTTGCAAAATGCCTTATCGTCCATTCGCCTAGCTGGAAATTGTTAACGACCAACACTCTTTGCGATGCTCTGTAGTTTTCTCTCTGGTTTGCATCGAAGCAGATTCCCTGGGCTTTGGTTTTGCGAGCTACTGATTGGATATCATCGTCGAAGCCAGCTTCAGAAAATGCGACGTTTCGCCAATTCTTCTCCGCGCCTCTTGCTCCATATTTTGTGTAGCTCGTGACATTGTGATTGAAAGCTACAAAATCTTCGTATCCAAGATCACTGAGTTGGATTTTGAGTGGGGCAGCTGCTGCATGATCGCTTAGCACTAGTTGGCTATATCCCCAAAAAAAACGACTATGTAGGTGATATGCGGTCTTTGCGTCATTTTCAGTTAATCGTGGCTGCGGGAGGTCTTGGGCATTCCTCGTTAATTGCGTTGCCCACGTTCTAACGGTGGAAAGAGGCACGTTTGTTGATAGTTTAATGAGATCGGCCATTGCCTCTTGCTTATGGCAGGCAGTGCTCAAGCCAAAGCCCTTTTTGTCCCCGACCTGAGACAATCGCGCCATGTGAAGAAGATACTGAGTAAAATCTGCATAGAGTCGTTTGGCATCATCTACGCTGTGCAGGTCCTCGCCGCGCCCTTTTGCGTCGATCCAGTCCATGATGGAGACTATTCTATAAGCGCGATAAGGAACGAGGGTTCCGTTTATGGCAAGCCTTATTAGGCGAGCCATAAGTTTGCATCTTTTTGGGCATAGACTTGCTGGATTGACCCGTCGAGCAAATGCAGAGGAAGGAGAAACATCCGGTATCAGACTGGCCCGATCTAAATAACAAAACTTGTATGCACGGATTTTATAGCTCGGTTGCAAAGGGTAGTTTACAACAGCTTGTTCGGGCACAACGTCATTGGGGGCTTTATCCTCTGAGTCACCGATTAACTCATAAGTTTCCACCTCTACATAAGCATTATCAAGATTCGAATATTCGATCTGCAAAGTAATTTTAGCAGCCCATTCCTCGATTTCTGAGGCTGGTATGTTGTTGCTCAGGCTCAAGATATAGCGCATTTCTGCTTGCCACTTTACAGCCTGCCCGAGAGATAGGGCATTGTCCGAGATGGCGTCATTTAGGTGAGCGGTAAAATCTTGATAAAGAGGTTGTGATCGTGACTTTTCATAGAGATCACTGTCTCGTTTAGCTCTGTCAATCCAGTCAAATAAAACGCAAACCGTGTTGGATTTATCGAGGCTTTTCGACCTAGTTAACATGTCCTTCACCCAGAGTAAGACGAGTCGGCATCTTTGCTTGGAAATGGATGACAACCGAACTCTCACTTGGGCTTGATTGCTGCGACCACGGCCTACAGAGGTTAGGGATGCGCGATCCAAGTAGCAAAATTTGAAGGCATTTATACTGCCGCTGTACGTTGGTTTAAATGCGACGCGAGTATTTTCTGGCGTAATTTCACTGTCTTTTGGTATGCCGCACTCTACAGATAATTCAATTGGCTCAACTGTATCAAACTGCGCATACCACGGATCAAAATTTGAACGACTCAGAATGGTCGCCCATTTTCTGGTTTCCCGGCGACTGATCCCTATGGAATATTCAATGATAGATTGCATGCCGCGTTGTAGGTTTCCAGCATGAATCAGATTTATGCCATCGACTGAGTTTAGGTCTCCTTCTTTCTCTTTCACTAATTGAATGAGATGACTTGTATAATGCCGATACAGGCATTTTGCGTCTTCTTCGACAAATAGAAAATTTTCGAGTTTATTTTGGTCGATCCATGTTAATGCTTGGCCTATATGAATAGCCCTATTAATACTGCATCTTCCGCGTACCATCTCTTGAATCCATGTGGCCACCAAATCTCTTCGTTGAGGGCACAGAGATTCTGTGATCACTAAGAAGTTCCTGGTTTTTTCGTGTGGAAGTTTCCCATTCGAAAGTGCTTCGCGTTCCAAATAACAATACTGGAATGCTGGAAAGGTACGTTCAGATTTTGGCCATATCACTACGGTACTTTCGGGGTTTTTAGGTTTTTCGGCTTCGATGTCTGACGCTGCCAATACTTCTTCGGTTTGGATTGGTTTAAGTTGGCTAAGGCCCGACATTAAGCCTCCCGTCGATAGTTTATTTCTAGCCAAGCGGCATAACTGTCTTCGGTGGTATCCATTCTATCTTTGTTTGAGTCAAAGGAGAGGTAAGCATGGGTAGTGCTGGTATCGGCGTGCCCCATACGGGCAGATAGATCGCTTACAACTTTGCTCGGAGGATGCCCTGCATCGATAAAGTGTCTGACGAAATTCATTCCATAAGTTGCGCGGGTGTCATGAAAACGAAAATCTTTAAAGCTGGGGTGCTTTTGCCGGATCTTGTCAGCGAGTCTTTTCGTAAGATTATTAAGTGCTCGACCTCTTACAACTGGAAAATCAATGCGGTTTACGGCTGCAATGCGGCTGCTAAATTCGGGATTTTCACGGTCTGAAATCTCGACCTTACTAGTGTAATAAGGTGTTCCTTCTTGTGTGAGGAATATGTAATTTCGATCTGAATCCCCATAAAAGCTTTTATCGCGGCGTTTTTTGGCTTCGATGGAATTGGAATAATCAAGAAGCATTTTGGCTACAAGGCGTGGAATGTGGAGGCGGTAATGTTTGAGATCGCCTTTATTTTTCACATCGATTTCAGTCCCTGCACCAACTTTTAATTTCAACTCTTGTCCTGACTGCTTCTCTAAGAGATTTCTAATGTGGTGAATCCTCAGAGTACCAAGAGTTTGTTTTCGGGCTCCTGTGGTAAACGCAAATATCATCATTAACTCAAACGCCCGATTGCCGTAACCTTCGAGTGCGATCGTAATCAGTCGTTGTTCTTCGGGTTCAAGGGGTCTGAGCTTCCCCCCATCATTTAGATGTTCTGTATCTGCATCAGGGTCGCGCTTGGGGATTTTTATAGCCAAATCTGTTGTTAGGACTTCTTTTATTCGTACGAGTCCTTTCTGGTTGACGTAAGGGATGCCAGCGACCGTTTGCTCGTAAGGAGGGTTGGGAAGCCTGGAGACATCTATCAGCTTTCCGTTTATCAAGCCTTTATAGAAGTTAACGACCACACCCATACGGGTTTTGGCCACTCCGAGTGAAAAAGGAGGTGGCGTTTTCCGCAACTGCCTCATTAAATACCGGCGATATGAGTAAGTGACGCGCTCATGAGGATCATCAGGAAACGTGAACTCGTTGATGCTGTTCCCCGCAGCTTGGTTGTGTTCCAGCCATCTCAGAAAGGCCAGGAGGTGAACTGCGTGAGTTTCAATGGTCTCAACGGTTACCAGATCGAATTTTGCCCTTTCTGCCATTTCATGCATCAAATAGAGATTGCCGGTATCCCAAGGGTCGCCGTTTCCACGGAATAGCATGGGGAAGTTTCGAATGATTCCATCTTCTTTTAGCCCCGTCAGCGAGTAGGGGTCTTGAAAACGGTATGGCGAGAATACGGCGAGGTTTTCTGACTCGTAACGAACTCTTCTTGGAATGAAGACTCTAATCTTCGACCAATAGGCGGTTGAGTTGAGGGGCTCTTTTGAAAAGTTCCCTGCCTTCACGGGCTGGTCGTCCATGCAGTGTATGTACACACAATATTGCGTGCACTGGTGTATGTCAACTCGCTGCGTGTACCGTAATCATATAGGTGACGGTTTCAAAGCCCCGATGCGGGTGGGCCGGAAAGCCGGCAATGTAATCCTGTGGCTGGTCAGAGCCGAACTCATCCAGCATCAGAAATGGGTCCATTCGCACGGATTGGCGCTGGCCCAGTGAGCGTTTGATGCGAACCCCGGCGCCATCGGATGTGGCCAGTGCGGGAATGGTTTGTTTCAGGGAGCGAAGCATGATCCCGTCCTCCTCTCGGTTAGTCATGGGGCTATTTAACCGGGATGGTGGAAGGGATGAAAACGCAGAATTCTGGCGGGGGAAGTCAAAAAAACTGACGAAGGCATCAAAAGGTGACGACGGGAACCCCGTCGTCACCTCCGGAGCGATTATTCCACGTTGCGGGAGTAGAAGATTTCCAGCATTTCCCGGCGCAGGCGATCCTCGATGGACTGGGCTTCTGCCGGGTCCAGGTCGCCGGCGTTCACTCCGAACACATAGTTGTCCAGATTGAACTCCTTGAGCATCATCTTGGTGTGGAACAGGTTTTCCTGATACACGTTGACGTCGATCATCTGATACGCGTTCTGGGTATCCTCGGTCAGGTAGTTCTGGATCGAGTTGATGTCGTGATCGATGTAATGCTTGGTACCGTCCACGTCACGGGTGAAACCGCGTACACGGTAGTCAACGGTAACCACATCCGAGTCGAAGCTGTGAATCAGGTAGTTCAGTACCTTCAGCGGTGAAATCAGACCGCAGGTGGACACGTCGATATCGGCCCGGAAGGTGCTTACGCCGTCATGGGGATGGCTTTCCGGATAGGTGTGCACCGTCACGTGGCTCTTGTCCAGATGCGCCACAATGGTATCCGGCAGCGGACCAGGGGACTCTTCGTTATTGGCTTCGCTGTCGGACAGTTCGTGCTCGGCGATCAGCATGGTGACGGACGCACCATGAGGCTCGTAATCCTGGCGGGCAATGTTGAGAACATTGGCACCGATGATCTTGACCACGTCGGTCAGAATCTGGGTCAGACGCTCGGCGTTGTACATCTCGTCGATGTAATCAATATAGGCTTCGCGTTGTTCTTCGGTCTGCGCGTAACAGATGTCGTAGATGTTGAAGCTCAGGGATTTGGTCAGGTTGTTGAAACCGTGCAGCTGGAGTTTGGTTTCCATGCTCAGCCCCTCCGGGAAATGGAGATGAATGATCACAGGGAGAGGAACTCTCCCTGCCGAGGCCGCCACCGACTACTGACCGGGTGAATGGAGCTGTTCACCTTTTGCGCAGACCGGCGGAGAAAGTTGCGTATTATGCATACCGCAGGTGTCATTGAATAGTATTTGCAATGACATTTTTTATAACGGAAAGCCGCGGTTGCAGGGCGCTGGCCGGAATCTGACCTGCCGTTCTAGCTGGCGGCCTGGATTTCGAAGCTGTGCGTGATCTCGACACCGGCTTTGCCCAGCATGATCGAGGCTGAACAGTACTTGTCGGCAGACAGGCTGACTGCGCGCTCCACCTGCTTTTCCTTCAGGTTGTTTCCGCTAACCACAAAATGAAGATGAATGCGGGTGAACACAGCCGGCACCTCATCAGCGCGCTCCGCATCAAGCTCACAGTGACAGGCGATCACGTCCTGGCGGCTTTTCTTCAGGATGCTCATCACATCGAAGGAGGAGCAGCCGCCCACGCCCATCAGCAGCAACTCCATCGGGCGCGGACCCAGATTCTCGCCACCGTGATCCGGGGGGCCGTCCAGTTGAACGCTGTGGCCACTGCCACTGGTTGCTTTGAAGCTGGCATTGCCTGTCCAGTCGACGGTTGCTTTCATCGGAGTTACCCCTGGTGCCTGAATGAATGGGCAGGATGCTAGCACAGTTAACTCCCTGCGGCATGATGTGGTTGGGACCAAAGCGGTATTGCCTTCAGATACATCCTGTATCCGCTTTTGAGTTGCCCAGAAGTTACCTTCTTGTTATAAGTTGCGTGGCATATCAGTAAAACCCCTAACCCGCACGGACAGGCGGGGATATAAAAACGATCAGGAATCGCCAGACTCTGAGGAGGCATGTCTCGCATTATGGCTACCATTGTCAAGCCGGTTGAGCAGAAGACCAAACACCTGGATTACTTCCTTTCCCAATGCCATCGCCGGCGTTACCCAGCCAAAAGCACCATCATCTATGCGGGTGATAAAAGCGATTCCCTGTTCTACATCGTCAAGGGCTCGGTCACTGTCATTATTGAAGACGACGATGGTCGTGAAATGATCATGGCGTACCTTAATGCCGGTGATTTCTTCGGCGAGATGGGGCTGTTCGACAACATGGATTCCCGGAGTGCCTGGGTCAAGGCCAAGACTGAGTGCGAAGTGGCAGAAATCAGCTACACCAAGTTCCGGGAAATCGCTCAGCAGGATCCGCGGGTGTTGTACTTTATTGGTGAACAGATGGCCTCGCGCCTGCGCCAGACTACCCGTAAGGTAGGGGACCTGGCGTTCCTTGATGTCACTGGCCGGGTTGCCAGAACACTGCTGGATCTGTGCAAAGAGCCGGATGCCATGACTCACCCGGACGGCATGCAGATCAAGATTACCCGTCAGGAAATTGGACGCATTGTTGGTTGCTCCCGGGAGATGGTCGGTCGGGTTCTGAAAACTCTTGAAGATCAAGGTCTGGTGCGGGTCAAGGGTAAAACCATGGTGGTTTACGGTACCCGCTGATTGCTCTCTCCCTCCCTGTAATCTCTGCATAAAACGGTGCTCCGCTGTTGACGGGCACCGCTTTTTCCCAGCATCTCCGTCGGTATATTTGCCGTTTTCTGCTCCGTTACCTTCTCAGCTTTGATGGTGTCGAAGCACTTTACAGTTGTGCGCAGACACATTAAGTGTGTGGTTTCTAACTAACTGAAATATAATCATCTTTTGAATTCTGGCAGGAATCGCGCAGGGACGGTTGAGTCACACATTGACTCACAAAAAGGAGTTTAACCATGAAAAGAAAATGGATTGCCGGCACTGCTGGCCTGGCCGCAGCCGCCCTGATGAGTTCCGCTTCTGTTGCCGCGCCGATTACGGCAGATGTTGTGTTTCTGGTCGATGAATCCGGCTCCATGGGTGGAGAGCACGCCTGGCTCAGCAATATGATTGCAAGCCTTGAGAGTGGTCTGGTCGGTGAGGGCGTTGGCTCTTCGGTGAGCAACCGGTACTCGCTGGTTGGTTTCGGGGGCAGGTCATCCAGCAACCATCTGGATCCCCATGCCCATGATATGGATTCAGTAACGGCGGGCACTCAGGAGTGGGGCAGTTCCACCGATTTTGCTGCTGCAACGTCGACGCTGGTTACCAACGGTGGCACGGAAGACGGCTGGAGCGCGCTGGACTGGGCACTGAATAAACTGAGCTATCGCGCGGATGCCGCAGTTAACTTCGTGCTGGTTACCGACGAGGATCGTGACAACACCAATGGTAACCTTACTAAAGAGGGTTTGCTGGCGGGTCTGGGCAGCAAGAACGCCCTGCTCAACGTGGTAGTAAACAACCGCTTTGGTTGTGGTGGGTCCTCTACCAATGCCATTGGTATCGACAGCGATGATAACGGTTTTCTGACCGATGGTTTGGGTGGTTTCACCAAGTGTGAAGGCGCTGGCAACATCGGTAGTGGTAACGGAACCACTGGCAGCGACTACGTCGATCTGGCCCTGAATTCCGGCGGTGCCGCCTGGAACCTGAACATTCTCCGTTCCGGTGGTACTAACGCAGATTCGTTCACCGCATCGTTTGTTGACACCAAGGTACAGGAAATTACCGAGCAGCCTCCGGTTTCTGTGCCGGAGCCCGGTACCCTGGCCCTGCTGGGTCTGGGTCTGACTGGCCTGGCATTCCGCCGCAAGAAAGCCTGATCGTTCGATTGAGGCTTGCAGTAACAAGGGCGCCTTCGGGGCGCCCTTGTTGTTTTTGTGACCGTTATCATCAGGGGCTTTGAGGCCCGCTAAGCGTTATTTCCAACAAAGGTTGATACAGACTGACAGATGGCGTCGGGCTCGGTCAGTGGCGCCCAGTGCGGGGCATCCAGTTCCTGCAGCGTGAGTTTACCGGTCCATTGCACCAGGCATTCGGTGAGTTGACGGCCAACGTAGGCATCCCGGGTAGGAATGATCACCTGAACGGGGCAGCGGGTGTGCCGTGGCCTGGGGCGTAGCAGTCTGGGCAGAAAGTTTGCCCGGTAGAGTTTTACGCCATATTGCCCGTCTGCCTTCTGCAAGGGGCTGAAGCTGGCGTCAGCGACCTGTTCCTGTTTCTTGAGATAGTCGGGCCAGACTTTGTCCAGCCCGGCTTTCCAGATTACTTCCGGAAGTAGCGGCAGCTGGAACAGAAATACGTACCAGGAACTCGCCAGCTGCCGCAGTACTTTGGTAGTACCGCCGTTTGCCGGTGAGCCGATCTGATTGCGAATCCAGAAGCCGACATGATCCAGGCAGGGGCCGGAAATGGACGTGTAGGAACGGATACGCTGCTGGAGGTCGGGGTCGGTGACCGATTCCCAGCTCTGGATGGAGCCCCAGTCGTGGGCAACCAGATGAAATGGTCGGTCGGGGATTATGGCGTTGACGACTGCTTGCAGATCCTTTGCCAGTAACGACAGGCGATAGTCCCGGGTCCGGGCTGGCTTGTCGGAACGGCCGGCACCGCGGACATCGTAACGAATCACCAGATACTCCTGGCTGAGTGTGGCCGTGACCTTGTCCCAGACACTGTGGTTGTCGGGGTAGCCGTGTACCAGAACAATGGGCGTTGCTTCCGGGTTGCCCTCCGCAACGGCGTAGAGAAGAAGGTCTCCACTGGTCACCCAGTGTTCATGTTTGGTCGGCATCAGTCCGCTCCCGGCATAGTGTGTTTAAACGCCAGAGTAGCGATATCACTGGTCACACTCTGTGGCCAAAGGGGCCAGAAGTCGTTCAGTCCACCAGGGCAACCGATTTGATCTGGAGCCACACCGGCTGGCCAGGTGTGAGTGCCAGCTGGGCCGCGGAGCGGCTGGTGAGCCGGGACAGAAACGGAGTATTGCCAGCCAGCAGGCGCACCAGGGTGGTGCCGGGGGTGACGTCAGTCTCGACGTGGTCCACCCGCGCCGGCAGCAAATTCTGGATACTCTGGTCGCGATGCTCCGTCAACGCGATACTCACATCTCTTGCCAGTACCTGTATGCGGGCCTGGTCACCGTGCCGGAAGCGCGGATCCTGTCGTAGCCACAAGCTGCCACCATCAAAGCTGAAGCGGGCGAGATGCCATGGCTCATCCAGCGCATCCAGTGTTGCCTGAACCAGTACGCCTGCGTCTTCCTCCAGCCGAAACGGCTGGTCCACACGGGCCAGAGTCTCTTGCAGCGGTCCCTGTGCGATAACACGCCCGTTGTCCATCATTACAATGTGGTTGGCCAGGCGCGCCACTTCGCTGGTGGAGTGGGAAACGTAGATTATCGGAATGGCCAGATGGTCGCGCAGCCGCTCAAGGTAGGGCAGTATCTCCTGCTTTGAGCTCTGATCCAGTGCCGACAGAGGTTCATCCATCAGCAGCAGTCGCGGGCTGGTGAGAATGGCCCGGGCAATGGCAACCCGTTGTCGTTCGCCCCCGGACAGTCTGGCAGGCATACGCTCCAGAAGGTGGGCCAGCCCGAGCCAGGAGACGGCATCGTCAAATCGGATCTGGCGGTCCTGTGCCGGAACCCGGCGCTGCCCGAACGTCAGGTTTCGGAGTACTGACAGGTGGGGAAAAAGATGCGTCTCCTGGAACACATAGGCCAGAGGCCTCTGATGAACCGGTCTGAACAGGTTGTCTTTCTGCCAGGGCGTGCCCCATACGGAAAGCTGTCCGTGAGCCTGCTGCAGCCCGGCGATGCAGCGGAGCAGCGTGGTTTTGCCGCATCCGGAGTGACCGAATAAAGCGGTAATCCCGTTGCCGGGTAGCTTCAGGTCGACATCCAGTTCAAATCCGGGAAAGCGGCAGATAAAACGTGCCTCGATGGCTGTGGGATTCATCGCAGGGCCCCCGCCCGGGCCCTGCCATTGAGGACGTACAGGGTCACCAGGACGATGAAGGAAAACGCCACCATGCCCGCAGCCAACCAGTGGGCCTGGGTGTACTCCAGGGATTCCACGTGATCGTAGATGGCCACCGACAGCACTTTGGTCTCGCCCGGGATATTGCCGCCAATCATCAGGATGACGCCGAACTCGCCAATCGTGTGGGCGAAGGTCAGCACGCTGGCGGTGATGAACCCGTTGCGGGCCAGCGGAATCACCACAAAGAAAAAACGGTCCCAGGGCCCGGCCCGGAGGGTGGCGGCGGTTTCCAGAAACCCTTCACGGATACCCTCGAAAGCGTTCTGCAGGGGTTGCACGGTAAAGGGCAGGGAATAGATAACCGAGGCCACTACCAGGCCCTCAAAGGTGAACGGTAGTAAACCCAGGCCAAGACGTTCTGTCAGTTGGCCGACCCAGCCATTCGGGCCAAGCAGTAGCAGAAGATAGAATCCGAGCACCGTGGGCGGCAGGACCAATGGCAAGGCGACGACCGCAGCAATCGGCTGGCGCAGCCAGTGGCGGGACCGGGCCAGCCACCAGGCGATCGGGGTTCCTACCAGCAGCAGTACCAGGGTTGTCAGTGAAGCCAGCTTCAGCGTCAGCCAGACCGGCTGCCAATAGGTTTCCAGCATCAGTCCGCCGTGTCGTATCCGTAGTCCTGAATAATCGCAGCAGCCTCCGGAGATTGCAGGAAGGCGAGCCAGTCTCTGGCGGCGGCATTGTCGGCACCGCGCTTCAGAAGAATCGCCTGCTGGTCGATGGGGGCGTAATAGGCTTGCGGAATCCGCCAGAGTGTTCCGTCCTGATTCGGCCAGGCTTTGACTTGAGCCAGCGCCACGAGCCCGGCCTGGGCATTGCCGCTGGCAATGAACTGAAAAGTCTGGGCGATGGAGTCGCCACGGACCAGTTTGGGCTGTAGCGGTGACCAGAGTTCCAGGTGTTCCAGAACCTGCTGTGCGGCCAAGCCATAGGGGGCAGTTTTAGGATTCGCGATGGCCAGCCGCGAGAACGGCTGTTCGCTCAGGTAGGCGATGGGAGAGATAAAGGCCGCGGTCTCAGGGCTCCAGAGCACAAGCTTGCCCCTGGCATAGGTAAAGCGAGAACCGGGAACGCCCATCCCGTCGGATTCCAGTAACCGGGGGCGTTGAGCATCGGCCGCCATGAACACATCAAATGGAGCACCGTTGCGAATCTGGGCGTAGAGTTTGCCCGTGGAGCCGAAGCTGGCGGTGACCCGGTGACCGGTTGAGGCCTTGAATGTCTCCACCAGACTGGCGGTGGTGTCGGTGAAATTGGCAGCGACGGCGAGGGTCAGGTTCCCCGCATAGGCGTTGCTCAGGGGCAGAAGCAGCCAGATTGCCAGCAAAGGGAAGAAGCGCCAGCAGGTACGGCGGCTCATAGCGATTCCTTATGGTAGTGACTGGGCCAGTGGCAGGTCGCCGGCCTCCGACCGAGCGGGCGACTGAATACGGCATAAGGTTAGCACGTATTGCCACACTTCCATGCGATTGGTTTCATTGAGCATCTCATGGCGCCCGCCGTCGAACAACCGCAGCGTTACCTGCTCGATGCCCGACTCCCGGATAGTCTGAAAATGCTGGCGGACGCCTTTCCCCATCTCGCCCACGGCATCGGCGGTGCCGGACAGCAAGTGTACCGGCAGATCCCGATGCCAGGTTGCCGG
>NZ_DIHV01000052.1:61852-67034 GCF_002420325.1 Marinobacter sp. UBA5687 | reverse complement strand
AAGGATCGGCTTCGTAGCGGTCTACCTGCTCGGCATCACGGCTCAGCCAGTCGCTGCCGGTACGGTTGGGCCGGAAAGCACGATTGAACTGGCCAAAGGTCATCTTGCCGATGAGCCGGCTGCGATGGCGCCGGCCACGGACGCCGGCAATCAGGTTGACCAGCAGCCGCGAGGCCAGCAGTTGGGGCCGGTGGATGCGGTTGGTGGCACTGAGTATCAGGGCGTTGATACGGTCGCCGTATTGCTGGGCATAGCTCTGAGCGATGAAGGATCCCATGCTGTGGCCGAGCAGATTCACCGGCAGGCCTGGATGCTGCTTGCGGGCGGTCTCTACCACCTGTGCCAGATCGCCCACCACCCGTTGCCATCCGTCCTGGTCTGCATAATGCCCCTGGTGTTCAGCCGGGCAGTGGGGGCCATGACCCCGGTGGTGATAGGTGATGACAAGAATGTTGTGAGCCCCGAGCCAGCGGGCCAGCTCCTGGTAGCGATCACCGTGCTCCGCCATGCCATGGCTGATCACCAGAATGGCAACTGGCTGTGCCGGCAGGTATTGCCGTCCGGCAATGGTGTGGCCATCAGGGGTATTCAGCGTCAGAGGGTGTTCGGTCATGGTTTCGGCCCGCATCCTTGTTGTTGTTCTGAGGTGCCGGGCGCTGCCACTCCGGCGGATTCCATAAATGCTGAAGACGGGACAATAAGCTGCCGGGGCGGGCCATGTCGCGGAACATGTCCACATATTCGTGGGTCCAGAGCACAATCAGGTTATTGGAATGAATCTGCCGGGTAATGCCGTATTCCGGTGGGTTGCTGTCGCTCTCCGGGACAAAGGTTCCGAACAGGCGATCCCAGATAATCAGTGTGCCACCGTAATTGCGGTCGATGTATTCCGGATTGCGGCCATGGTGTACCCGGTGATGGCTCGGGGTGTTGAAAAGGAATTCGACCCAGGCCGGCAGATGCCGCACCAGCGTGGTGTGCACGAAAAACTGCTACACCAGGGAGAAAGCATAGGCGATGCCGATCCACACCGGGTTGAAACCGATCAGCGCCATGGGCAAATAGAAAATCCACATGCCGTTGAAAATGTTGGTGGCATTCTGGCGCATGGCGGTGGAGAAATTCATGCGTTCGGACGAATGATGGACTACATGGGCGGCCCAGAACCAGCGCATGCGGTGGCTGGCCCGGTGCATCCAGTAAAAACAGAAATCCACGCCGAGAAAGGTCAGAAATCCGGTCGCCCAGTTCAGCTCCAGTTCCAGTTCCAGCAAGCGGTAGTGATAGCAGAGGGCGTAGACGGGGAAGGCGATCAGACCGGCAAAAAGTAGCTCCGTAACCTGGTAGCCGGCACCGAGGGCGAAGTTGCGAATAGCCTCCGGCACGTTCATCAACCGTGGATCATGCCGTATCTTCAGGTATTCCCACAAGGTAACCGCAATGAACACGGGGGTGGCGATAACGAAAATCAGCTGTCGTTCGTCAAGTGCCAGCCAGGGGGCCAGGAACTGCCAGAGGCTGATCAGCCCGCTGTCTTCCAGCACTGTCCGCATCATGTCGATCAACACCATGGCCGCTCCCCGAATTATTTTTGTTGGGAGTCATCATCGCACAGCGCCGGGTAAAGGCGATGTTCTATTGCGCCAGGGTTGCTGGCCTATTCCGCCACCGCCTGGCCAGCGTCACCGGTTCTGGCGATACACCGCGGCGATGGGATCGATTGCAGCCTGCCATTCGGATAGCCAGGCCTGCACAGGCTTCGGAACCCTGGTTGGCTTTGGCCATGGTACCGGGTACTCGGGCGGCTGGAACAACGGCGCCAGCAGTGAGCATGCAGTGAGATCGGCGCGGGTAAACTGGTCACCGACGAGGAACGGACGTTGCTGGTAGATCTCTGCCAGTTCCTTGACCAGGGCCTCCAGGGTTGCCTGTGAGCTATCGGCGGTTTTCTGGTTGATCTTCATCCACTTGCGCATGATCTCATCAACCCGGCTGAAGGCCAGGCTAAGCAGGATGCGATTATAGAACGGCGTACCCGCTGCCAGCATGGGTACCACCACTTTCGGGCGCTGCAGAAAATAGTGGTACACCCAGGTGCGCAGAGCGGGGCCGGCCTGTTCGTCCAGCTTTTGTTCCCATTCCAGGGCCCTGGCCTGAAGGCCTGGATCCGTCGGCAACAGGGGCTTGTCTGGAAAGACCTTGTCGAGGTAGTCCAGGATCTGTGCGGACCCCTGGATGATCTGGCCGTCGTGTTCGAGTACCGGTACAGACGACTCGGCCCCGGTCAGTTTGCGAATCGTGTTTACATGCTGGCCCGGGAGCAGGTTGACGGTCTGATAGTTGATGCCCTTGTAGTCCAGGGCCCAACGCGCCTTTTCGCAGTAGTGCGAAATGCAGAACTGATAGAGTTTGATCGCCATGGTGTAGCTCCGGATGTCTGGTAACTCAAGATTAACCTTTCTGTATGCGAATTCCCAAGACGGCAGGCGTAGAATGCAATGGTTATCTCACTATGTATCAGGGGGTTATATGAGTCTTGCAAAGAATGTCATGGCGATGTTGCTGATTACCGGGTCGCTCTGGGGCTGCTCCCTCAATGCCGAGAAAGAGGGTGGAAAGCCCGGTTCGCTGGCCGGTAGCCAGTGGATGGTGGAAGAAATTGATGGTGAGCCGGTACTTGAGGGTAGTGAGGTTACCATCGGGTTCACCGATGAAGGGCGGGTGTTTGGTTCATCGTCCTGCAACCGTTACAACGGAGGCTGGCACATTCAGGGTCAAGAACTGGTGTCTTCCCAGATGGCCGCGACGCGAATGGCCTGCCCTGAAACCCTGATGCAGCAGGAAAACCGGTTTTTGAAACTGTTGGGCGATGTTCACGGGTATCAGTTTGCCGCTGACGGCCGGCTGGTGCTTGAGACCGGCCAGGGCGTTACCATCCTGGCTTCGCCAGCGGCTACGCAGGAGTAGTTAAGAGCGTCTTGGCAATGACGTGCTACAGGCAGGTTTCTGACTCAGTGCTTTGCGTCGATCGTGGTGAATCCAGGATGGAATCTCTACAATGGCGACTTGTAGTCTGGAACAACAGAGGATGTGTTCATGTTTTTGCGACAAGGTGTATCGCTGTCAGTCGTGGTTCTTGCCGGCGCCCTGATCAGTGCCTGTGCCTCCAGCCCGACGAAAACGGGCTTGTCGGAGTTTGGCCGTTACCAGTGTGGCCAGCTGGACGTTACGGTCACCAGCTCCGGTGACGACGAACTGGTAGGACTGGAATACCTGAATCGCCGGATTCTGCTCAAGCCGGCCGAGAGCGCCTCCGGCGCCTTGTTTGTCGCGCCCGGCGACCCGGATACCCGGTTCTGGAGCAAGGGGGAGCGGGCAACGCTGAGCCTGCGTGGCGAGACGCTTCCCGAGTGCCTGGAGCCGGGTGCCATTGAATCCTCGTTTCGTGGGATAGGCACGGAACCGTTCTGGTCTGTTGTTATCGAGAATGGCCAGATGCGGCTGACCCGTCCTTACGACCAGCAAGTTACCGAAGATATCCGCCTGAACGAGATTCTTGCCAATCGCCACGGTCGCGCCTATGAAGCCACGCTGGGTGACGAGCGGACGGAGGTGCGGATCGCTCATCAGTTGTGTGAAGACCAGATGGCTGGCGCTCAGTATCCGGCTCAGGTTCGTTTGACACTCGGCGATGAGACATTTGAGGGTTGTGGCGGGGATCGTCAGCGGCTGTTCCGGGGTGCCGAATGGGCGGTGGAAGACCTTGCCGGTGCCGGCATTATTGACCGCTCCAGAATGACCCTGAGGTTTCTGGCGGACAACCGGGTAGCTGGCCGGGCTTCCTGTAATCGCTATACGGGAAGTTACAACCTGACGGGAGAAGGGTTGTCCTTCAGTCTTCAGGCCACCACCATGATGGCCTGTGCGCCGGCATTGATGAATCAGGAAAGGCGTTTCCTGGAGCTGCTGGAAGAGGTAACGGATGGCCGGATCGGCCGGCATGGTGAATTGCTGCTGCAAACACCCGCTGGCAATACCATCAAGGCTTTTCAGTCCGAGGTGGAAAGCCCGTAGGACGCCTTGATCACGTCCAGGCGGCCAGTTTCAGCCAGCCTGGCCAGACCCGCATCCAGCAGTCTGGCCAGTTCCCCCGATCTTGGATTCCCGGCCGAGAAGGCAATGTAGACGGGGGCCTGGTGGGCGATCCCGGCCAGTCTTGGAGGTGGATATCCGGAATGCTCCCGCAAAAACCAGCTCATGACCGCCTGGTCTTCGGCGAAGGTATCGGTGCGTTCCTGTGCCAGAAGTCTGAGAGCTCGCCCGAGGGGCGCTGCTCCGGAGATGACCCACACTCGTTCGGGGTCATCGGTATAGTCTGCAATATATCGATCCAGCTCCGGAGAGTAGGAGTAACCGTTGATCACCAGCAGGGTTTTTCCGTTAAGCGACTCCAGACCCCGGTATTGCCATTGACTCTCCGGATGCGTGTACAAGCCGATACGGGCAGTGCCCATGGGGCGCTCCGGAAAGACAAAGTCCGGGGCGTCGCCTTTCAGGGCGCCGATAACGCCATCAATCCGGTTCTCCCGGGCCAGGCTCAGGGAGCGGGCCCAGCCATAGTTTCTGTACTCAACGTCAAAGCCCGATGCGGCAAAAATCTCCCGCGCAATATCCACCATATAACCTTCCTCCGGCGCACCAGCCCGGCAGTTATGGGGGCACCAGGGGTCGGCGGCGAGAATGATCCGGTGTTGATCAGGGTGGGGGGCAGGTTGCTGGCGCGTGGCGCTTTCCGTGGCTTCATGTCGTCCTGGTTCTGTAGCCTCATCGGGTGAGCAGGCGGCCATCAACAGGGCCAGGATGAGCAACGGGAATCTGGGCATGAGCGAACCGGGTCACGGTAATCTGCGAAGGTGCATTTTCATAGTATACCCTTGCATACTATTTGCAATAACAGGTTCGGCACTGTCAACGGACTGAAGCATTCCTGGCGCACACTGTCAGCAGCCGTTGCCAGAGAGCCTGAAATGACCGAACTGAAAGCATTGACGCCCCACGCGGTGATACCAGCGGAGCAAGCCCGCCGGGACAAAGGCCAGAAACGAAGGCTTCGCACTTTCCTGCCGGAGCTGATCCAGCTCGAGCGGCTGCTGGCGGAGGCGCCGGAAGGTGTCTCCAGTTC
>NZ_DIHV01000052.1:0-61465 GCF_002420325.1 Marinobacter sp. UBA5687 | reverse complement strand
CGCAAGGATGCGCCCGTTGTTATGCTCATTGGCGGAGTTCATGGGCTTGAGCGTATCGGCACGCAGGTGGTGATGGCGTGGCTGTCTTCTTTTCTGGCACGCCTGGCCTGGGATGACAGCGTACGGGCGCTTCTGGAGCGGGTGCATATCACGCTTCTGCCCATGCTGAACCCGGGCGGCATGTACCTGAACCAGCGCAGCAATCCGAAGGGGGTTGATCTGATGCGTAATGCGCCGATTACGGCCCAGGATCGCAGTGCCTTCCTGTTGGGAGGGCAGCGGCTTTCACCACGCTTGCCCTGGTATACCGGTGATCCCGAACAGGGGATGGAAGCCGAGAACCTGGCCCTCGAGTCGGTGATCCGGGAACTGCTCCCGGGCCGTCCATTCAGCCTGGCGCTGGATTGTCACTCCGGGTTTGGCTGGCAGGATCAGATCTGGTTTCCCTACGCCTATCGCCGCCGGCCCATGCGCCGTATTGGCTCGGTCATGGCGCTCAAGCTGATCTGGGAACAGGCCTACCCCAATCACACGTACCGGTTTGAGCCGCAATCTGCCCACTATCTGACCCATGGTGATCTATGGGACTACTTTTACAAACAGGTTAACCGAACCAGCGACGGAGTTTTCCTGCCGCTCACCCTGGAAATGGGATCCTGGCGCTGGATTCGTAAACGCCCGCGTCAGCTGTTTCGGCTGGAAGGCTTCTTCAACCCACTGGTTCCGCACCGACACCAACGGGTGTTGCGCAGTCACATGCCGTGGATTGATTTCCTGTTGAACGCCGCTGCCAGTCATGAGAACTGGTTGCCGGGGTCGGATGAAGAGTCCATGCTGAGGGAAGCTGCCATTATGCACTGGTACAGGGATAGCCGATGACATGCACTGGATCCTTCTGAGAGGCCTCACCCGGGAGCAGGGCCACTGGGGCGATTTCCCGGCACAGCTTCGCTCGGCCTTTCCGGAACACCGGTTCCACACCATTGATCTGCCGGGCACCGGCACACTGTTCCGCGAGGATTCTCCCGGCACTATCCCTGAGATTCGCAGGCGCGTCTGTGAGCAGGTCAATCATATACCCAGGCCGTTCAGCCTGTTGGCGCTGTCCATGGGTGGTATGGTGGCCCTTGACTGGGCGCAGCATGCGGAACCCGGGGAGTTGCAGCACCTGGTTCTGGTCAACACCAGTTCCGGTTTCAGTCCGTTCTGGAAACGCATGCGCCCGCTGGCCTGGCCGCGCGTCACTCAGCTGCTGGCACGTCGCGAGCTGTTTCACCGGGAACGGGATATTCTGCGACTGACGTCCAATCGAGAGATTCCACTGTCGGTGTGCAAAGCCTGGTACAGCATCCAGCGCCAGCGCCCGGTCAACTATTATACGGCGTTCAATCAGTTGCAGGCGGCGGCCCGGTTTCAGCCCTTGCCCGAGCGGCCCATGGCAGATGCCCTGCTGCTTGCCAGTAAGGGTGACCGTATTGTGCACTGGCATTGCAGCGCCGAACTGGAACGACGCTGGTGCTGGACGCTTCGGCTGCATCCGGATGCCGGGCACGATCTGCCGCTGGATGAACCCGACTGGATCATTCGGCAGATCAAAAACTGGTTGCCCGGCCAATAGCGGTTGCTTGACGCAACTGTTTTTTGCGGTCACGCTCATTGGCGTCAATTCAACGAGTGAACGGAGCCAATAACAAGATGAAACTCTTCGAAACCCGAACTGCCCCTAACCCACGCCGAGTGCGCATGTTCCTGGCCGAGAAAGGCTTGCTGGACCAGGTTGAACTGGTGCAGGTGGATATTGAAAAAGGGGAGAACCTGAGCCCGGAATTTGTTGCCCGCAACCCGATGAAGAAAGTGCCGGTACTGGAACTGGACGACAGCACCTGCATTGCCGAAACCATGGCCATCTGCCGCTATTTTGAAGAAAGCTATCCGGACACGCCCAGCTTGTTGGGTGAATCGGCGCTGGAGAAAGCCCAGGTGGAGCAGTGGCTGCGCTGGATCGAATTCTATTTCATGATGCCCACCGGCATGTGCTTTCAGCACACCACCGGCTATTTCAAGGACCGGATGAATCCCATCAAGGAGTGGGGGGAAGAGTGCGGCCAGGGCGTCGAGAAATTCATGCATTTCCTGAACAAGCAGCTCGAGGGCAGGGAATATCTTTGCTGTGACCGGTTCACCGCGGCCGACATCAATGCCTTCACCACCGTGGCCTTCGCCCGGGTGGTCAATATCCGCATCAAACCGGAGCAGGAACACCTGCAGGCCTGGTTCGACCGGATCAAGGCTCGGCCTTCGGCGCAGGCCTGACGTTTGCCGGTGACCTGAAGTCCAGCCGGCTGATAGTATCGCTTGATGGGATGGCGCGCCCTGTTCACACGGGGGCGCCAGGAGCGAGCCGTGCGACTTGAAGGACTGAATGATGAGCAACAGTGCCAACCTTGAATGTGCGATCAATGCCATCGACCAGGCAAACCAGCAGGATCCCAACCGTGAGGAAATAGGCGGTGAATCCCTTCCCAGGGAATACGCCTACAGCCTGCACATGACCCGCTGGCTGTTTGAACTGGAGCCGGAACCTTCCGAGCGCATGCAGATTGCCTGTCGGGCCCAGCATATCGAGCGCTGGACCATGCCCCGCAGTGACTATGGTGAGGGCCGCAAGAATTACTATCAATGGCGTCAGGCCTGCGGCCGCATGCATGGTCGCCGGGCAGCGGAGATCATGGCGGCTTGCGGCTACCCGAAAGCGGAGTGCGAACGGGTCGAAACTATTCTGACCAAGCGTAAATTGCGGGAAGACGAAGACACCCAGTTGCTGGAAGATGTGGCTTGTATGGTGTTTCTGGAGCGCTATTTTGCGCAATTCTTTGAAGACAACCCGGATTACGACAAAGAAAAATGGCTGCGCATTGTGCGCCGGACCTGGGGGAAAATGACACCCCGTGGCCACAGTGCGGCCCTGAAGCTGGCCGAGGGCATGCCCGCCCATCTGTTGGCTTTGCTGCAGGAGGCGCTTGCCGCACCCGCTGAGTGAATCCTGCACTTGAGCTACTGTCATTCGCTGCATATGATATGCATTATCATTTGGCAATGGATGGCAAACCATGGCGACACTGGCCGACCGAAATCCGAAAATCCTGATTGTCGAAGACGATCAGTCCCTCAGTGATCAGCTGTCCGGATTACTGGCCTCCCGGGGCTATCACGTGGTGCAGCGCTATGAGGGCGATCAGGCACTGATCACCGCTATGGGGCAGCGGCTGGATCTGATTCTTCTGGATGTGCTGCTGCCACGGATGAACGGGTTCGAATTCCTGGAGAAACTCCGTAAAACCCGCCAGACCCCGGTCATGATGCTGACCGCCTGTGGTGCCGAGCAAGAGCGCATTATGGGGTATCAGCAGGGGGCCGATGACTATGTGCCAAAACCTTTCAGTTTCACTGAATTGCTGTTGCGAATCGAGGCGTTGCTGCGACGCACACTGGGCGAAACCGATCAGCGCACAGACCCTGCCACACTGGCTGCCGGTGAGTTAAAGCTTGATCGTCATGCCATGGCCGTCAGCGTTCAGGGTAATCCGGTCTCGCTGACTCCCATCCAGTTTCGCCTGCTCTGGATTCTGGTGCTGCATCAGAGCGAAGCGTTGAGCAAACCCTATCTCTACCAGGTGGTGCTGGAGAAAGAGTTCAGTCGCTACGATCGGAGCCTGGACATGCACCTGAGCCGGGTGCGCCGCAAGTTGGTGGAGGCCGGCGTTGCCGGTGACCGACTGCAGACAGTGCACGGCAAGGGGTATTGCTTCCAGTGAATCGTCGTTTGTGGTGGAAGCTGTCAGGCACACTGGCACTGGGTACGCTGGTGTTGTTCTGGGTGATCTCCTTTCTGGGGACCACTACCGAACAGCAGATGAGTTTTATTGCCCGCAAGCATCAGGAGACCCTGAAAGACTGGGGGCACACAGCAGAGCGTCTGTACCTGGCCGGCGACGAACAGGCCCTTGCCCGCTGGCTGGAGCAGCTGCAACGGGACGAAAACACCTGGGCGGCGGTGGTTCGGTCCGAGATACAGCCGCTGGCTGGCAGTGAACTGTCCTCACAGTTTCAGGAGGGTTTTCGGCTTGGACGCAACGTGGAATGGAAGATCCATCTGTATTTCACCGAAAACCCGATCATGGATCTTACCTTCGCCGATGGCCACACCCATTTCCTGATTACCCTGCCTCAGCGTATGCGGCCGGGCGCTTACCTGCCGGAGGCGCGGCTATTCCTGAAAGCTGCCCTGCCACTGACGGTGCTGCTGGCATTGTGTCTGGTGATTTACCGGCACCTGATGAATCCCGTTCGCCAGCTGGAGCTGGCAACCCGCCAGTTCAGTGAGGGTAATCTGGGCGCCAGAGCCAGGGCTCTGCTGGGTAACAGAAATGACGAACTGACCGCGCTGGCAGAGACCTTTGACCGGATGGCTGAGCGGATCGGCGATCTGATCCAGTCCCAGCGCCGGTTGATCTCAGATCTCTCCCATGAGCTGCGAACGCCCCTGACCCGGATTGATATGGCCATCAGTTGCGTAGAGGAAGGCATCGATACCCAGCATTTCCTGCCCCGAATACGGCGGGAGTGCGATCTGATGCGCGCCCTGGTAGAGGACACCCTGAC
Source organism: Marinobacter sp. UBA5687 (assembly GCF_002420325.1). NCBI lineage: Bacteria > Pseudomonadati > Pseudomonadota > Gammaproteobacteria > Pseudomonadales > Marinobacteraceae > Marinobacter > Marinobacter sp. UBA5687. The sequence continues at coordinate 56,803 of NZ_DIHV01000052.1, read as the reverse complement.
CCTGGCCTGGCTGGAGAACGAGCAGCCGGAGCTCAACCAGGAGGATCTGGATCTGACCGATCTGGTGGATACCATTGCGGAAGACGCCCGCTACGAGTACCCGGAGCATCATATCAGGACCGAGCTTCCGGAACAGGCGGAGATTCGGGGTACCAGTCATCGGGCGTTGGCACAGGCCATTGAAAATGTGGTCCGCAATGCCTGCAAGTATACGCCGGCCGGTGGCACGGTAATGATACGGTTGCAGGAGGAAGCCGGTGGGTACCGGCTGTCGGTGGAGGACGACGGGCCGGGTGTTCCGGCCGAGCAACTGGAGGCGATCTTCCGGCCCTTTTTCCGGGCCACACGGATCCGGGAAAGTGTGCCGTCTGGCCATGGCCTGGGGTTAGCGCTGGCAAGCCGGCATCTGGATGCCATAGGGGGGCGAATCCGGGCCTGTAATCTTGCGGGGAACGGTGGTCTGGCGATGCATTTGTGGTTGCCTGCAGTCCGGATGTAACAAATGTAAAACTGGTTCACTTCGCGACACAAGTTATCGAGAATGCACTCCAAATACGAATCATTTGCATAATGGAGTGCGGTCGTGATGGCAAATTCCTCACCGATGAAACAACCCCGGCGCTTTCGTCGCAACACCCTCTGGCTGGCACTGATGGCAGCACCTCTGGCTCATGCACAGCCGGTGTCTCTGGATCCCATTCAGGTAACGGCAGACCGTGAGGTGGACGCCGATACTGTGGTCGATGCAGAGACCATAGAGCGTTTCCAGGCGGACGATCTGGAAGACGTCTTTGCGGGCCAGCCAGACGTAAGCGTTGGTGGGTCCAACAGCATCGCCCAGAAAGTTTATGTCCGAGGCTTTGAAGACCCGCTTTTGAACGTATCCGTGGATGGCGCCACCCAGGCTGGGGCACTGTTCCATCACTCCGGTCGACTGTCGGTGGAGCCGGAGTTGCTCAAGCAGGTTGAAGTCAATGCCGGGGCTGGCCGGGCCACTGACGGGGCTGGCGCTCTGGGTGGCTCAATCCGCTTTGTCACCAAGGATCCCGAAGACATGTTGCGGCCAGGCGAAAACGCCGGGGCCCTGGTTAAATTCGGTTCTTTCTCCAATACCGATGGCTACAAAGCCAGTGGTACCGCCTTTGGCCGGCTGAGCGATAACTGGAGTACCCTGGTGTCTGTCAGCCAGAGTGACCACGAGCCCTTCAAGGATGGCAGTGGCGACCGTATTGCCGGCAGTGATGCCCGTCAGCAGCTTGGTTTTGCCAAACTGGTGGGCCAGTTGCCGGCTGATCAGACCCTGAAGCTCAGTCACGAGGTGCGCACCGATGAGGGGGAGCGGCCCCAGCGCCCACAATTGATTGTCAGTGGTTTCAATCGCCTTTACGACCTGGATGGCCGCCGGGACACCACCACCCTGAATTACGGATACGCACCCGCAGGCAATGCCCTGGTAGATCTTGAGGCAACCGTTTACCACACCGAGTCAGACATCGAGCAGAACGTTGAGGATCGCTGGGGGCGTTATTTCGGGTTTAGCCGGAACATCGGCGGCGACCTTCGCAACACCAGTCGTTTTGGCGAGCACAGCCTGACCTACGGTGTCGATTATCGGGAGGACAAGGTGAACGCCGGGTATCAGGAGGATAAAAGAGCCGAACAACAGACCGGTGAAGTACTGGGTGTGTACCTGCAGGGCGATCTATGGCTCACCAGCCGCCTGTTGTTCAGTGCCGGTGCCCGTTATGACGACTACCGGCTCAAGGACAACAACGACCAGCGCTTCAGTGAAGACGAGGTCAGCCCGAATGCCAACCTGGCCTGGGAAGTGGTGGACGGCCTCACCCTGAAAGCTGGTTATGCCGAGGCCTTTCGCGGGCCAACCACTCAGGATTCGTTCAAGCTGGAAGGCTCTGAAAACGATCCGGATCTGGAAGGTGAAAAAGCCCGGAATACTGAAGTCGGTTTTGATTACCGCTACGACAACTTCCGACTGTCGGCCGAGGTGTACCGTTCTGAAATCAAGGACGCCATTGCTGATCCGTTGCTGCCGTTCCGGGAATCCATCTACAAGAACATCGGTGATCTCGAGTCTGACGGCTATCTGATCTCGGCCGGTTACCAATGGCAGGCACTTTCCGCCGGACTGAGCTTCCACAGTAACGATGCCGAAGTGGATGGCCAGCCGTTGACGGTGTACGAGCACAATCTGCTGGGTAACACCATGGGAGATACCTGGATTGCGGACCTGGCGTACCGCTGGGATCGAAACCTGGAGTTTGGCTGGCAGGGCCGTTTTGTTCAGGGTATCGATAATCTGGACACCTCGGTTGGCAGCATCGACAAGCCTGGATACGGCGTGCACGACCTGTTTCTGCACTGGCTGCCCACCGGCAATGAGGATCTGCGCCTGAGCCTGACCATCAAGAACGTCGGCGACAAGCAGTACCTGGATCATGCCAGCAATGCGGATTACCAGCACATTGAGGACTATGAGGGAATCGTTGGCATGCCGGAGCCGGGGCGGGACATCCGTGTTGGCCTGGCCATGCGGTTCTGAGGTCCGTGATGTTGCGTTACCAAATCACAGCCGCCCTGATGGGCGGCGTTTTCTGTTTACTGGCTGAGCTCTCCCTGGCGGCGGACACGGTTACCGATCTGGCGGGGCGGACGGTAGAGGTGCCCGAGAGTGTCGAGCGAGTGATACTGGGCGAGAGTCGCTACATTCCGGCCCTTGCCATACTGGAAGGGGAGCAGCTGCCGGATCGCCTTGCCGGGCTGTTGCCGGATTTCGAAATGACGGATCCGGGGGGCTATGCCCAGTATCTGAAAGCGTTTCCCTCGCTCGCGGATATTCCTCGGGTGGGGCATACCTCGGCTGACAGTTTCAGTCTGGAAAGTGTGTTGGCCATGGAGGCAGACCTGGCCATTTTCAGTCTTGAGGGCCACGGCCCCGGTGCCCATAACCGGGCGCTGATTGACAGCCTGCAGCGAGCGGGCGTGGCGGTGGTGTTTGTTGATTTTCGCCAGGACCCGCTGGTCAATACCCCCAGGAGCATGGCTGTTCTGGGTGAGATTCTCGGGCGTCAGGATGAGGCCGAGGTCTTCAACCGGTTCTACCAGCAACAGCTCGCCCGGGTCACCGACGTAGTGGAAGATATTCCGCGAGGCGACTGGCCCAGCGTGTTCCTGCACAGTCGTCTGGGCCGGCATGACAGCTGCTGTGAGACCATGGTGGAGGGCATGATGGGGCACTTCATCAAGGCTGCCGGCGGCAGGAATGTGGCCCAAGGCCGGGTTCCCGGGGTCAGTGGTGTACTCAATCTGGAATACCTGATCAGTGAGCCGCCCCAGCGCTACGTAGCCACGGCCATTGGCTCCCGACGGTATCAGGCGTCCGATACCGACAATGCTTACGTGATGCTCGGGGCCGGTATTGATGAGCAGATGGCCAGGGCATCGCTTGTCCGGGCCACCGACCGCCCGGGACTGCGGGCGGTTAAACCCATCCGAGAGGGTCGGGCCATGGCCATCTGGCACCACTTCTACAATACGCCCATGAACGTGGTGGCGGTCCAGGCTCTGGCCCGGTGGTTTCACCCGGAGGCGTTTGGCGAGCTGAACCCGAACGCGACCCTGGCGGAATTCTACCGGCGTTTCCAGCCAGTGCCGCTCGACGGAGTCTATTGGGTGACAGCCGGGGAGGCCCAGAAATGACGCCAGTGCAGTATAGGCAAGATGCTGGGCTGAAATCGTCTACCACCAGGGTGTCCTCGCTGGCCGATGACTATCGGCGTTTTGTCTGGCGCCGGGTGTTATGCCTGGGAGGGTTGACCCTCGCGGCGATGACGGCACTGCTGGTGGATATTGCCAGCGGGCCGTCGATGTTGGGATTGCTGGATGTGTTCAGAGGACTACTCAACCCTGAGGGTATCGATGCCGGCACCCGCGTGATCATTGAGGATATCCGACTGCCCTACGCGTTGATGGCGGTGGTGGTCGGCGCTTGCCTTGGCCTTGCCGGGGCGGAGATGCAGACGGTACTGAATAATCCGCTGGCCAGCCCGTTTACCCTGGGCGTCGGTGCGGCTGCCACCCTGGGGGCGTCCCTGGTGATTGCCTTCAATATCTCGGTATTGGGGCTGGCGGCTCATGTGCTGTTGCCTCTATCTGCCTTTGTGTTCGCCGCGGCCGCCTCGCTGCTGATTCTGGTATTGTCACGCACTCTGGGGGCCTCGGTGCATGCGGTGGTGCTGTTTGGTATTGCCCTGTTATTCGGCATCAACGCAGTGGTGGGCCTGATCCAGTTCATGGCCGACGCCGAGTCGGTTCAGCAGATTGTTTTCTGGACCATGGGTAGCCTGGCTCGGGCCAGTCTGGACAAAGTGGCCATTGTCGCCCTGGTGCTTGCGCTGTGCCTGCCGTTTTCCCTTCGTAATGCCTGGGCCATGACCCTGTTGCGCAGTGGTGAGGAGCAGGCCCGCAGTCTGGGTATCCGGGTGGAGCGCATGCGCCTGGTGGTGCTGATGCGGGTCAGCCTGTTGACCGCGGCGGCCATGTGTTTCGTTGGGGAAATCGGGTTTATCGGCCTGGTGGCGCCCCACATCGCCCGTTTGATGCTGGGTGAAGATCATCGCTTTCTGTTGCCGGGCAGCGCCCTGGCCGGGGCCGTTCTGCTGTCGTTGTCATCCATCGCCAGCAAGCTGCTGGTGCCGGGGGTGGTATTGCCGGTGGGTATTGTGACCGCCCTGGTAGGTATCCCGCTGTTCATCACCCTGATCATTGGCCGCAGCAGGAGGGCCGCGTTGTGACCCTGAAGCTGCAATCCGTGACCGCCGGCTACCGGAACCGATCCGTCTTCACCGGACTTACCCTGCCGGAGATACCCGCAGGCTCCCTGGTGGCCGTGGTTGGCCCTAATGCTGTGGGTAAGTCCACGCTGCTGAAATCCATCGCCGGTCTGCTGCCGATTGCCGGCACCATGACCTTTGCCGGGGAGAATCTGGCGGCGATTACTGCCCACCAGCGCATTCGTCGTGTCGGCTACCTGCCGCAACCACTGCCCCAGGCCATTCCCCTGGTGGCCTACGAAACTGTGTTCAGCGCCTGCCGCTCTGCTCGCGGCGACTGGTCCCGGGAAGAGACCGAGCTGGCGATCGAAGAGATTTTCGACACCCTGGGTATCCGGCAACTGGCGCTTCGGCGACTGTCGGAAATGTCTGGTGGTCAGCGCCAGATGGTAGGGCTGGCTCAGGTACTGGTACGCCAGACGCCATTGATGCTGCTGGATGAGCCCACCAGCGCCCTGGACCTGCACTGGCAGCTCAACGTGCTCAACGCGGTGCGTGACGCCACCAGCCGGACCGGCTCGATTGCCCTGGTGGCCAGCCATGATCTCAATCTGACCCTGCGCTATTGCGACCAGGTTCTGGTGTTGTCTCCCGGCGGCCAGGCCGTGCTGGGCACACCGGCACAGGTACTGACGCCGGAGCTGCTGGCCCAAACCTATGGTATCGAAGCCAGAATCGAACAGTGCTCTCGTGGACACCCCATCGTGCTGGCGGATCGTCCGCTGTCCGCCAGTGTTAGTTGACCCACTGATGTCAAGGAAACTGCCATGCCAACCATGAACGCCCAAGTGGCCACCACCGATCCCGGTCGCCTGATCAATCGCCTGTGCAAACACTTTCGCCACAAGATTGAGGCTGAGTGGACCGGGACCGATGGCAGGCTGACTTTCTCCATTGGTGAATGCCGGCTTGAAGCAGCAGACGGTAAGTTGCTTATGCGGTGCCAGTCACCCACCGAGACGGAGCTGGAGGAGCTGGGCCAGGTGGTAGCTTCCCACCTCATCCGCTTTGCCGGCGATGAGGTGGATGAGGTTCACTGGCAGACGGCCAGCGCCTGAGATTGCGCGTGGTTCTGGCGAACGTTTTGCCGCAACTGGTGAAGATCGCTGCATAGCACCCGGTAGCTGTCCGGGCCGAACCACTCCAGGGAAATGTCCAGTGGGGCCGGATGGGTTTGCGACTGCTGCCAGCCGGCCAGGGTGTCCAGTAGCGGCCGGTAGTCACAGGCACCGTCCAGCACAGGCACCATTCCCTGCCGGGAACCGGCCGGTGAGTAGACATTAGCCGGAGCAAATACGCCGAGCTGATCCCGATGACGGATATTCTTGAAGTGAAAATGTCTGACCCAGGGCGCCATTTGTTGCAGCGCCAGCTTTGGGTCTGCTCCGGCTTCCCAGACATGCAAGGCGTCGAAGTTGATACCCAGGGCCGGGTGATCCACGTCGGTTAGCAACGTCAGCGTGGAGTCGACCGTATCGGCCAGGGTGCCGGGGTGTGTTTCCACCACCAGGGTCAGGCCTTCATCTGCGACGCAACGGGTCAGCGTCTGCAGACGTCGGGTCTGGGCCTGGCGCTGCCCCCGGTCAAGCTCGGCGCTGCCCTGATGGCCGGCAAACGTTCGCACTTTGGGTGCCTGCCAGTGCCGGGCCAGTCGGCAGAGGTCGCGGGTGTAGCGGATGGCCTCCTGTTCACCGCTCTCCAGTGGCAGATAGTCGCTGACCATGGGAATGGCCAGTCCCTGGCTTTTTAGCCAGCGGCCATCCAGGCCGGGTTGTTCTGACAGGTGCCGGGCATGCACGCCCCAGAGTTCAATGCCGTCGAAGCCGGTGGCCCCGGCCCAGGTGGCCAGTTCCGGTAATGACACCAACTGGTGGCGGAACGAGATGGTACACAGGTGGAAGCGGATCATGGTAATACCTCCAGGTCGGACGTCCCGGTGTCGGCGGTAGCGCTGGTGAGATCGGGGTGTTGCTGCTGCCATTCCTGGAACAGTCCCTGTAGGCTTTCCTTGATGGCGAACTCCCGCCGATCCTGCTCGTCCAGCAGCTGCTCGACCCCGGCCAGCAGGGCAGCGTTACCGGACATCACCAGTTTCAGCGCCCGGTACTGGATCTGTGTGTAAGTTTTCACCAGCCGGTCAATGTCCTCGCACAGCGCTTCGAACCACGGATCGCCCTCGGCGGTGCGGCCCTGATCCTCCAGCAGCCAGGCAAAGGCGTGCTCGTAGGCGTACTTGCGAATCGCCATTACTGGAATCTCCCTGAATGCCCGGGGCAGGTTTGCCAGTGGTTGCCTGGCGTCGGGACCGATATGGGCGTGCAGAATCTGCCGCAAGGCATCGGTAAACGGATTGGTCTCCGCTTTCATGCACTGGGCGAAATAAGCGGCTACCGTCTCCGCGGGCGTATGCCGGATGTCCAGGCCATCGAAACAGAAGCCACCGGCAGCGGCCGGGGAGCGGACCGATTCCAGAATCCGGTCTTTGGGCAGCACACCCTCCCAGCGAAAATCCGGGTCCGACATGAACCACTGCTCCGGATCTTCCGTGGCTTCCAACATCACGTAGTGGGGAAACGGGTTCTGGTGGAATTTGTTTTCCCGTTCTGGCAGTCGGTAAAGGTCCAGCATGACCATGACCTGACGATCGGAAGGGCGCGTTTCCACCAGTTCAATCAGCCGGTCGATGTTGGCCTCTTTCGATTGCTGGTGGTTATACCAGGATTCAATGGTGACGCCGTACAGTAGCCGGTACCACTCCCGGAACTGGTCGTGCCGGGTATGGGGCGAGTGGTAGGACAGAACCTGCTCCTCATTGACCGAGAAGTCCGCATCCCATACGCCAAAGTAGAAGGGGCGGTGGTCCACACCGGGGGTGCGTTTGATGATCTCGCAGACACAGCTGACAAAACAGTGCACTTTGATCACAGGGAAACCTCCGGGTTGCCTGTGGCGACCAATAGCGCTTCCAGGTCCTCAACGGTCTCGAGCTGATGGGTCAGCAGCGCTTCTTCAGGTATATGCAGGCCGTATTCCAGTTCCAGGTGTACGATCAGTTGCAACAGCATAATCGAGTCAATAGCCAGATCGGCGTTGAGGCGGGCAGTCGCTGAGAACGCCGAAAGCCGGGCGTTGGGCAGATGGCTTCGAATCACCGCTTCAATGGCTTCGCGGGTGGGAGTGGCTGAACTCATGCCGGCACCTCCCGCTGATCTTTGTGGTTGAGGGATTCAGTTAACAGCCGGCGACTGACCTTGCCGTTCGGGAGCCGGCTGATGCTTTCCACCTGTTCGATCAGTGACGGCACCTGGTGCGGTGACAGTTGGCCCCGGCTCCATTGCCGCAGCTGGTCGGTGTCTATTTCTGAGTCTGCTACAAAGCGCAGGCAAACCCGCTCACCGGCAAAGGTATCCGGTTGCTTGAAGGCCACCGCCTCTCGAATCCCGGGATAGCCAAGAAACACGTCTTCCACGGCCCCCGGATAGACGTTGATGCCGGCAACGTTGATGGTGTCATCGGAACGGGCCAGGAAATGCAGCTGACCCTGCTGGTCGAAATAGCCCAGATCCCTGCTGTGAATGCGCTGTCCGGTGGCTTTAACCGTGATCAGGATTTCATCCGGTTGCCCTGGGGAGCCCCCGGCCTGCACTGACACATGCGATAACGGCAGGCCGAGTTGGCCAGGCTCAGTCACGTCCGGGCTCAGCGCCACGCAGCCGGCTTCCGAACAGCCATATTGCTGGCAAACGCGCAGGCAGCGGTTTCGAAGCTGGTCCAGCACGGGGGCGGGCAGGGGCGCCCCGGACAGCATGACGCTGTGCAGTCTTTGGTTTTCAGGCAGCATCCGTATCAGCAAGCTGACCAGGGTCGGAGAGGCATAGAGCAGATGCTCGGGTACTGCGCGCAGCCTTGCAAGAATAGAACGTGGATTGAGATTGGTGATCACCTGGGGGGCAATCCCCCGCTGCAGGGCTGCCAGCACACCACAGATCAGACCGTAGGAGTGCGTCACCGGGCATGCGACCACCGGTGTCAAGCTCATGGCCTCAGTGAATTGGGCAACATAGGCGGCCAGCTCCCGTTCTATGTCGTGCCAGGGTCGTGTGATGGTTTTGGGGTTGCCCGTGGTGCCGGAGCTGAGCTGAATCAGCTCACCGCCTTCGGCGCAGGCCGTCTTCGCTTTCTCGCGAATGACTTCGGGCGTGACTTCCTGGAGTTGCTCGCCAAACAGCAGGTAGGTGCAGCCCGTGCTCTCGGCCAGGGTTCGGGCCGCAGCATAGGGGGTGCCGGAATGAATGGGCAGCACACTGGCGCCAAGGGGTTTCAGCCAGAGGCACAGGGCCAGCCAGTGGGCGGTGTCCTGCAGGCAGACCGCAAATCGGCAACCGGCCGGCTCCTGAAATTCAGGGCGCTCCTCCAGGCACTGGACTATCTGGTCGCAGTCCGGTTGCGTGTAAGGCATGTTGTCGACATAGAACAAAGGTGCAGTCACGGTAACCTCTTGTGATGGTGATCAATGAAGGGCATCAGGGTGTCGTTGGGGCCCGGGGCCAGGGGATTAGGCACCCGGTGGCGGGGCTGCTCGATGTCTGGCTGAAGTTTGCTGCGTAGCAGCGACTCGGTGAGCGGGTTGGGTTGATCCCATCCCAGGCGATCCAGGCGGGACCTCTGCTCCGGGTGTTGTCGTGCATAGTTGGTCAGGATTGTCCGGACTCGATCCCAGAACCGCGCCTCGTTAAATCCGTAGGCCTCTTCCAGAACCAGCGCGAGCTCACTGAGATTGAAGATAAACAGGGTATCCATCACCAGCTCGCGCAGGGCTTCCGGGTTGCTCATGCGGTAATACTGGTTATCCGGTGCCTGATCGTAGAATGCCTGCCGGGGGCCGAAGTCCGGTTCGGGGGTAGTCCGGGGCAGATAGTCCCGGGCGTACTCGACGCTGTCGTGGAAATCCCGAAGCATCAGTGCTCTCGGCCAGCCGCTGCGCGCCACCAGAAGGCTGTTCTGGGCATGAGCCTCAAGACCGACGCCGTGGGCAGCGAGCATATGCCAGACTGGCAGAATGACAGCCTTGAGCGTGGCCTCCAGCCAGGGAACCAGACCATAGTGCTCCACCCAGGGGTGAATAAAGGGCATGCCGTCTGGCTGCCACTGGAACAGGGCATTTAAGGGGATGGCCTGCTCACCCTCATGAAGCCGGGAGCCGATGCTGGCGCGCCAGATGGCGGCCAGTTCCCCTGCAAGCCCCGAATTATCTGCTCCCTGCTCATCGCCCGCGGCAACGCCCAGGCTGGCGTATTCGGGCATCAGCCGTAGCGGGTAGGTGGTATCAAACAGTGGATCGCCGCCGACAATGGACTCGAGCCAACGACTGATGACAGGAGCCGATGGCACGGAATGGGGCTCCAGATGCCGGCGTGACGAGGTATTGTGAATACCCAAAGGCAGTTTTACGCAGGCTTTCGCTGGCCGGCTGGCATTGAATAGAGACCTGAGCGACTGCCCTGGATGGTAACGGTCTCCCAGAGGCCCCAGGCATTTGATGCCCAGTGCCTCAAGCCGGGCGGCCTCGGGACCCTGACTGAGTTTCTGCCAGTGCCATGGGTGGGTTGGCAGCGCGCCATATTGTTGCCAGTCAACGCCCGCCCGGTGGAATGCTGCCCGCAGCAGATAAGCCTGTTCCTGGCCCAGTTCTGATTGCCAGAAAGCCATGTCTGAAGACGGTAACTGGGAATCCAGGTTGTGTCGGGGAATTGCCACCCAATGAAGCCTGAATCCGGTGCTGGTTTCCGGGCTATAGCGCACCAGATCATCGCCCTGGAATCCGAGTCGGCTCTTGAAGCAGGGATGGTAGGGGTGGCCTTCGTGCAGGGCCCGGTCCAGAGCTTCGCCATGCAGGTTTCGGCGGTCTCTGGAATAACGGGCTTTGCGCAGGGCGTCCAGCCGTCCACTGTTGCTGATCGTGGCCAGCAGCTCCGTCAACAGGGTTTGCTGGTGTCGGTTCGCGGCCGGTAGCTGTGCAACCAGCGCGGTCAGCGAGAGCGACACCGGTCTCTGGTTCCGCTCCAGGATCAGGGAGCTTGTGTCCAGTCTCAGTCGGCCAAAGCCCCGAATACGGGCTCGGCAACGTCCGTGCAGATTGCCAGCCTGGAAGGTCAGCCATTGCCATCCGGTGCGGTTGCGATCGCCCGGATGGTATGCAATCACCCCTTCAAACATCAGGGCTTCAAGCAGCTGCCGGAGCACCCGTTGGGCCGGTAACTCGCTCAGGGCGGTCACCGGTTGCAGTCCTGCCATGGGCGGTTTGGATAAGGCTCTCGGCTCAGGCAACACCATGGCTTACCTCAACTGCAAGGTCGACGGTATTGCCTTTCGGCGTTGTCCGGGTATCGCGGCGGAGTGGGTTGGCAATGCTGGTGTAGACTGCCATCTCCAGCTCTGCATTCAGCTCGTCAACATCGTTGACCCGGGTCAGCAGATTGCCTTTGTAGGGTAGACGGCTGTCTTCCAGTAACGACTTGACGAGCGCCTGTGCCGGGCCATGAAGCCGGCTGTGCTCGGCATGTAGAAAATGTCGGAATTGCTGGATCAACAGGGTTTCCGGTATCAGGTCGTCAATGCCAAAGCGGGCAATTACTGAAAACAGCTGATTTACGATCAGGTAGTAGCAGAACCTGTCGCGGATCATGGCGTCCCGGTAGAACAACTCCGGGGTTTCCTTAAGGTTGGTGCATTGCTCTGTGAGTGGCCCGCGCAAGCTCTCCGAGAGGTAGTAACCCTGATTGTCCCGGTAGTAGTAACAGCGTGGATAGCCCCCGCTGACATCCAGCAGACTGTTCTGCTGATGGGCTTCCAGGGCAATGCCGTGCTCATCATAAAGCCGCAGTGCCGGGCCAATCGCGCATGATAGATACTGCTGGAACCAGTCCCGGCTGACGGCTGTGAGGCTGCGGTTCTCGTTCAATGCCAGGCCCTCGATCAGATCCAGTAACCGGGAATTCCGGCCCGGCAGGGGATCCTGGGTCAGGGCGGCAATGCTGATCACCCCCTGGTCCTGCCCCGGCGGGAAAGGGTTGTTCCGGAAAATCACTTCAAAGCCGCTTTCGGTCAGCCCGGGTAGCATAACGGTCAGATAGGCCGGGTCCTGAAGGATCCGGAAGCCGGGCTCGGCCTCACCAAAACCGGTTTGCCGGAGCAGCCGGGACATAACCACCCCCGCTTTCAGCTCGTGGGCCTTGTTGACCCGCAGCGAGTTGGTCACCTTGACTGGAATGGAGAACTTCAGCATCCATTCAGCTTGCTCGCAGTAAACAGTGCGTACCGATGACGTCGCAGAAAACTCCGGACCAAGCGAGCCCAAGGGGTGAATCAACCCCTGGGCGATGGCGTCCAGCACCCCGGGCTGCGTCATCAACCACTGAGCCTGCAGAGGGTGGGCCGGAATCAGGGCATGGTTGTCCGGCAGGTTCAGGGAGGCTTGACTGTCTTGCAACAGAGATTCGGCCATGGCACTGGCTGGTAAAGGCCCATCAGAATCCTCCAGAACGCAATTCCGATGAACCAGAAAGTAGTGCAGCTGAAAGCGCCCGGTCAGCTCCGGCGCGTAGGCATGCTGCTGCCATTCCGACATCCCCTGGCGGCTCTTGGGGGTGGGATGGGCAGTGTGTCCGAACAACAGAGACTGTTCTGAATCGATAAACCGGTTGGCCAGAAGCCGCGAATCGTTGCGTCTGTGTTCGACGTAACGGACCATGACCCCGTAGCTGTCAGTGAGCCGATGCAGGAATTCCAGTTCCCGGAGTTTTCGGAGCTCGGGCACCATGCCGCCGGATAATGCATAGAGTTCACGGGCCAACAGACACATTGCCTGAAAAGGGTCGATGTCGGCCCAGCAATGACGACCGCTGAGCCACTGACGTACCTTGCCGTAGCGGTGTCGGCCCAGAGCCGAGCGGTAGAGAATGTCGATGGCCAGGCGGGAGCGCTGGCTGTTCAGAGTCAGTTCGCATACCCAGGGCCCCGAAAATCGGCCTGTCGGATCCTGGGTGCGCTGGCTGGCGGTCTGCCAGTCGCCGGGATCAACTTCCTGAAGGTAACCATGCAGGAAAGCCTGAAAACTTGCCTGTTCGGCAATTGCCCGGGCAGACGGTCCCATGTCGACGCTCCAAATTCCTGAATTTGGAGTAAATCTAAATGAGAATCTGTTGCATGTGAAATGGTTTTACATTTTTTACAATTAGCCGGGAGCGGTGATCACCCGCTGCGGCCGGAAGCGTAAAAACAGGGCTATTGCGAGGCCAAAGGTGAGCCATTCCGCCAGTGGCAGTGCCAGCAGTAGCGGCCATTCCGGCGCAAAGCGGGCAATGCCGACCAGCAGCAACGCGGGCAGCACCAGGCTTCTGGAAAAGGCGACAAGGGCTGAAGGCAGGGCTTTATGCATGGCCGTCAGATACACCGACAGCAGCACGTTGATGCCGTTAACCAGAAACAGCGGCCAAAGGATGGTCAGAAAACGGTCTGCCAGGGCTGCGGTGGCCGGGTCTGCCGTGGTGTCCAGAAACAGGCGGACCACCTGATTCCCAAACAGCCAGACCGTGACCACCAGCGCCAGTGCCAGGCTCAGAATGACGGTGGCCCCGCAGCCCATAAAACGGCGGATACGTTCGGCATTGCCGGCCCCCAGGTTGTGGCTGATCAGCACGTGCATGGCGTCCGAAATACCATAGAACACCATCAGGCTCAGGAAGATCAGATAGTTCACCACGGTAAAGGCGGCTACCCCCGCCACGCCCTGAGTGGTCATCAACAGCCAGTTGATCAACAGCATAACCAGCCCCACCGAGAGCTCGTTGATCCACTCCGAAACGCCATTGGCGAACGCCTGCGGAATTTCCTGCCAGTGTTTTTGCTGAAGCTGGAAGTGAAGCTTGCGTTCCGGCTTGAGAAAGTAACGGGCCAGAACCGCGAATTGCAGTACCTGGGCCAGGCCGGTGGCGATGGCGGCGCCACGTAAACCGTAATCCAGATAGCCCACCAGCAGGGCGTCCAGCAGGATATTGGTGGCGGCTCCTGCGACCAGGGCGGTGGTTGCCAGCCCCGGAAAGCCGTCCACCCGCACGAAGTAGTACAACACCATGGTGACAAGCTGGGCCACCAGCACCCAGATGATCACCAGAAAATACTCGGACATCAGCGGGTAGATGTCGGGCGAAGCACCCAGCACACGATAGATCCCATCATGGAACAAAAAACCCACCAGTGCGCCGGTCAGAGCCAGGGCCAGAGTGGCCATCAGGCACTTGCTGAAGATGGCAGATGCGGCGTCGGTCCTGCCTTCGCCCAGATAGCGGCCAGCCCGAACGGTACCACCAATGGCCAGGGCGAGCGCCATGCCGAATAGCAGGGTAAACCAGGGAATCAGCAGGTTCAGGGCCGCCAGGGCATCTGCGCCGGCGAAGTTGCCAATGAAGACGCCGTCAACGATATTGGCGGTGGTCAGTGCCAGCAACCCCGCCACTGATGGCAGGGCATAGCGGAAGAAAACCGGCCAGAAGGGGCCGGTCAGTATCGGGTTGTCGGAATCCTTGCCGGTCTCTGTGTCCATACTTGCCTCACCCGTTTATCCTGTGAATCAGCCGAACAGCTCCTGCAGTTTCTCACCCGGGTCTGGCGCGCGCATGAAAGACTCCCCCACCAGGAACCCGTAAATGCCCCGTCTGGTCATGGCCTCAACGTCTGCACGGGTCATGATTCCGCTCTCGGTAATGGTCAGTCGGTTTTCGGCAATCCGGTGGTGCAGTTCAAAGGTGGTGTCCAGCGACACCTCAAAATTGTGCAGATTTCGGTTGTTGATGCCTACCAGCGGCGTGCTCAGGGTAAGTGCATCGTCTAATTCCTCGCCATCATGCACCTCCACCAGCACATCCAGGCCAATCTCATGGGCGATGCCCTCCAGTTCCTGCATCTGGTCTTTGGTCAGACAGGCGGCAATCAGCAGAATGCAGTCGGCGCCAATGGCCCGGCTTTCATACACCTGATAGGGCGCCACCATGAAGTCCTTGCGGATCACCGGCAGGCTGCAGGCCGCGCGGGCGGCTTTCAGGTAGTCTTCGTGGCCCTGGAAGAAATCTCGGTCAGTCAGCACTGACAAGCAAGCTGCACCGCCTTGTTCGTAGCTCTCGGCAATGCGTTCCGGTTCAAACGGATCACGCAGGATGCCTTTGCTGGGCGAGGCCTTCTTGATCTCGGCAATGACCGCTGGCCGCTGAGCTTCGATGCGGGTGCGCAGGGCATTGGCGAATCCACGCGCTGGAGCTTGATCGCTGGCCATGGCTTTCAGGTCTGCAATCGAAACCTTGGGCTTACGTTCATCAATTTCCTCCCATTTCCGATCAACGATTTTACGCAGGATGGTGGGAGTCTTATCCAAATGTCGTTCAGTCATCTCGTGCCTGCTGAATTGGGTGCTGGAGCCGATGATGGGGGCCTTTCCAAAACACGCCCACAAGTACGTCCCTGTAGGGCTTGACTGTAGCCATCCATGGCTACAGACAGTTTTGGAAAGGCCCCCACCACCGGCTCTTCAAACTTGGTCAGGGCCTTCCGGAGTTAGTGGCCCTTAGAAACACTGAGAAAAATCAGCCAGCTCCGACATCTTGCCAGCCGCCAAACCGGAACCCATGGCATCCAGTGCCATGTCGACGCCTTCTTTGGCGGTCTTGGCCAGGCCGGCGACATAGATGGCCGCGCCGGCGTTCAGCGCGATCATGTCGCGGGCTTTTTCGGTTGTCTCGTCGTGGTTGCGGCCGAAAGCGGCCTTGATCAGCTTCAGGGATTCGTCGGAGGAATTCACCGTCAGGCCCACCAGCGACTGGCTCTTGATGCCCAGGTCTTCCGGCGTCAGGTCGTATTCGGTGATTTCGCCATCTTTCAGTTCGGCAACATGAGTGACCGTGGCCAGACTGATTTCATCCAGGCCATCCTTCGAGCAGACCACCATGATGTGTTCTGCGCCCAGGCGCTGCATGACTTCTGCCATCGGGCGGCACAGTTCCCTGGTGAACACGCCGATAAGCTGGCGGGTGACGCCGGCCGGATTGGTCATCGGGCCAAGAATATTAAAGATCGTCCGGCAACCCAGCTCCCGGCGCGGACCGATGGCGTGTTTCATGGCGCCGTGGTGGGCCGGCGCAAACATGAAGCCGACGCCGATCTGTTCGACGCAGCGGGCCACTTCCTCCGGCTTCATGTCCAGATTGATGCCGGCCTTTTCGATCAGGTCGGCGCTGCCGCTCTTGGACGATACGCCCCGGTTGCCGTGCTTGGCGACGAAGCCGCCGGCTGCGGCCACCACAAAGGAAGAGGCAGAGGAGACGTTGAACAGATTGGCACCATCGCCCCCGGTGCCGACGATATCCACCAGCGGGCTGGCGTTGATGCTGACCTTGGTGGCCAATTCACGCATCACTTCGGTGGCGCCGGTGATTTCGTCGATGGTTTCGCTCTTCAGGCGCAGGCCCATCAGGAAGGCGCCGATCTGGGCGTCGGTGGCTTCGCCGTTCATCACAATACGCATCACATCCTTCATTTCGTCCCGGGACAGGTCCAGGTTGGAGGCAATGCGGTTCAGTGCTTGTTTCATGTCCATGGGGTCGTCGGCCTCTTGTTATGTTCTCAGGAAGTTGCGCAGCAGTTCATGGCCCTGTTCGGTCATGATCGACTCGGGGTGGAACTGCACGCCTTCGATGGGCAGGGTCTTGTGGCGTACGCCCATGATTTCTTCAACGGAGCCGTCGTCGTTGCGGGTCCAGGCGGTCACTTCCAGGCAATCGGGCAGAGTGTTCTTGTCGATCACCAGGCTGTGGTAACGGGTAGCCTGCAAGGGATTGTTCAGGCCGCGAAACACACCTGCATCCTTGTGGTACACCGCTGACACTTTGCCATGCATTACCTTGCCTGCCCGGATGACGTCGCCGCCGTATACCTGGCCGATGGACTGGTGGCCCAGGCAGATACCCAGGATAGGCAGTTTGCCGGCGAAATGACGAATGGCGTCCATGGAGATCCCCGCCTCGTTCGGCGTGCAGGGGCCCGGGGAAATCACCAGTCGCTCGGGGTTCAGAGCTTCGATTTGTTCAATGGTGATTTCGTCGTTCCGGTATACCTGTACGTCGGCACCCAGCTCAGCCAGGTACTGCACCACGTTGTAGGTGAAGGAATCGTAGTTATCGATCATCAGCAACATAATCTGTTCCTCCGCCTCAATGGTCGTAGTCGTTGTAGGTCATGGCCACGGCACGGAAAATGGCGCGGCCCTTGTTCATGGTTTCTTTCCATTCGAGGCGGGGAATGGAGTCTGCCACCACGCCGGCGCCGGCCTGGATGTGCAGGGTGTTGTCCTTGATGACCGCGGTGCGGATGGCGATGGCGGTGTCCATGTTGCCGTTGAACGACAGGTAACCGACCGCACCGCCGTATACGCCGCGCTTTACCGGTTCCAGCTCGTCGATAATCTCCATGGCGCGGATTTTCGGCGCGCCGCTGAGGGTGCCTGCGGGCAGGGTGGCGCGCAGCACGTCCAGGCAGCTGGTGTTTTCTTTCAGTCGACCGGTCACGTTAGAGACAATGTGCATCACGTGGGAATAGCGCTCCACGATCATCTTGTCGGTCAGCTTCACTGTGCCGGTTTCCGACACCCGGCCGGCGTCGTTGCGGCCCAGGTCGATCAACATCAGGTGCTCGGCGATCTCTTTCGGGTCGGCCAAGAGTTCCTTTTCCAGGGCTTTGTCCTCGGCATCGGTGGCACCACGCTTGCGGGTGCCGGCGATGGGCCGGACGGTGACTTCCTCATCTTCCACACGCGCCAGGATTTCCGGAGATGAGCCGACAATGTGGAAGTCTTCCAGATCCAGGAAGTACATATACGGTGACGGGTTGAGCACGCGCAGCGAACGGTAGAGGTTCAGGGGTGGTGCCTCGAAAGGAATCGACATGCGCTGGGAAATGACGGTTTGCATGACATCGCCATCCAGCACGTAGCCTTTGATCTTGTCCACCGCCGCTTCGAATCTGTCCTGGGTAAAGCCGGAAATAAAGTCGCTCTCGTCCACCACCTTGCCGCGTAGATGTTCCGGCGTGCGGGGGGCGTTGGCGGTCTGGCGGTGCAGTTGGCTTTCCAGCTCGTCGATGCGGCGTTGCGCCGCTTCGTAGGCGCCTTCAATAGACGGGTCCACGTGCACAATCAGATGCAACTTGCCGCGCAGGTTGTCGAACACCACGATTTCATTGGACACCATCAACAGAATATCCGGCGTGCCGATCTGGTCGGGCGGGCAGCTGTTGCGCAGGCGCTTTTCGATGTAGCGCACGGTGTCGTAGCCGAAATAGCCCACCAGGCCACCGTTGAACCGGGGCAGTTCGGGCAGGTCCGGGGCGTTAAAGCGCTTCTGGTAGTCGTCCACGAAAGCCAGAGGGTCATCGACCTCTGCCTGTTCGACCACTTCGCCGTTGCGGCTGACTTCGATGCGGTGGTCGAAGACTTTCAGAACTTCCTGGCTGGGTAAGCCAATGATTGAATAGCGACCCCATTTCTCGCCACCCTGTACCGATTCAAACAGGTAGGAGTATGGGCCGCTGGCCAGTTTCAGATAGGTGCTGAGGGGAGTGTCGAGATCCGCCAGAACTTCGCGGTACACAGGGATACGGTTATAGCCGGCTTCAGCGAGCTCGTGGAATTGCTCGGGTGTCATGGTTCGGTTTCCTGAAATCTGATCTGCGTTTTGTCAGAACGGTGTTACACCGCTGTGACCGGTGGTGCGGGCAAGCAGGCATGCGCCATCAGCCCCGGGGCTTGCTCAGCCGGTGCGCCATCGCCACCATCGTGTTGCGCGGGTTGTCAGGATGCCTCGCGCTGCAGTCAGATTCAGTCCCTGCACGGCAGGAATCTCCCGAATTGATGTGTTCAAAATAAAACGTCCTTGCGAGATTACAAAAGCTCGGCCAGCGAATCAACAACAGCATCTGCACCGAGACTGTCAACGGAGCCGCCAAAGTTATAGCCATACCTGACGGCGACGCAGGGGATGCCTGCTGCCAGGGCTGCATTGACGTCTGCCTTCGAGTCCCCGACCATCACCGTGGTGCCCCGTGTGCCGCCCAGTTTTTCCATGGCGTGCAGCAAGGGCGCCGGGTCCGGTTTTTTCACTGGCAGGGTATCGCCACCGACCGAGAGGTCGAACCACTGATCCAGACCGGTTTTTTCCAGCAGGGGCTGAACAAACTGGTCAGGTTTGTTAGTGACCACGGCCATCCGGCAGCCCAGTTGCCTCAGGTGGTCCAGACAGTCATGGACGCCGGGAAATACCTCGGAATGCCGGCCATTCAGCTGGCCGTAGGCGTGATAGAAAATGGTCAGGGCGTCGTTGAACAGCGCCTCATCTTTAGCGGTGGCGGGTTCCCAATCGGTTTTTCCGGCCAGGGCCCGGCGCACCAGAACCTGGGCGCCGTTGCCAACCCAGGTGCGCACCTTGTCCAGGCCTGCCGGGCTACGCCCCAGGTGCTCCAGCATCTGATCCACGGCGGCGGCCAGATCCGGTGCGCTGTCTACCAGCGTGCCGTCCAGATCAAACAGGGCGACTCCCGGCCAGCGGGCGTTGAACAGGCCTTTCAGGCTCATCCGCCGATCACCTTGCGGGCCTGCTCAAGTTCCTCTCGCATGGCATCGATGGTGGCCTTGTAATCCGGAGTGTTGAATATGGCAGAGCCGGCCACAAAGGTGTCGGCGCCGGCCTCGGCAATTTCCCGGATGTTGTCGGTTTTCACGCCACCATCGATTTCCAGGCGAATGTTGTAGTTGCTGGCATCAATCTTCTTGCGGGCTTCCTTGAGCTTGTCGAGGGTGCCGGGGATAAACTTCTGGCCACCGAAGCCCGGGTTCACTGACATCAGCAGCACCATGTCGAGCTTGTCCATGACGTAGTCCATGTAGCTCAGCGGGGTGGCGGGGTTAAACACCAGCCCGGCCTTGCAGCCGCCGTCGCGGATCAGTTGCAGGGAACGGTCGATGTGGTTGCTGGCCTCCGGGTGGAAGGTGATGTAGCTGGCGCCGGCGTCAATAAACATGCGGATCAGGTCATCCACCGGAGACACCATCAGGTGCACGTCGATGGGGGCGGTAACGCCGTGCTTGCGCAGGGCCTCGCACACCATGGGCCCGATGGTGAGATTGGGGACATAATGATTGTCCATCACATCGAAGTGCACCACGTCGGCACCAGCAGCCAGAACGTTATCGACTTCTTCTCCCAGGCGGGCGAAATCGGCGGAGAGGATGGATGGGGCAATCAGATATGGATTCATCGGGGCTCTCTCGGTGTAGTGAATTATCGGCCTCTGGGCAACCCTGCTAGTCTATCAGTTTGCCGGTCATTTTCGCAGCGGGATAGGTGCATTGGCTCATGGTGTTGAATGCAATCAGATTACTTTGTCTGTTCTTGATCAGCGGCTGGCTGAACGCCGCTGTGGCCCAGGATGGGGCGAAGGGGGGTGAGGAAGCGGAACCCGCGACCAAGGCTAATCCAGCGTCAAGATCGGGCTTTTCAACGGGTTTGGGCGAATGGGCGCTGGTACCGCGTTACCCGGAGCAGGCTGTCTGGCTCGATCTGGACGACGAAGGCCGGGCGTTGGGGTTGTTCCTGCCCGAATACGTTACGCCGGCAACCGGGGCTTTACTGATACTGGCCGACGAAGGCCAGACGGCCGATGAGGGTGTGCTGGGATCGTTGCGGGTGGCGCTGGCGGAGCGGGGTCTTGCGGTGATGACGGTTGGCCTCGGGCTGCCGCCGGAGGCGATACGCCGACATCGCATGGATGTCATGGCGCCTGGCCTGGATGATGACGCCGGACAGAACCCGGATCAGGGCGGGAATACACCGGATTCGGTCATGATTGATGTGGCTGAGGAACCGCCTCTTGATGACCTGACCGCAGATTTTCGAAATTCGGTTCGTACAATTCTGTCCGCCGGGGTAGCCGTATTGCAGCAGCGTGGCTATGAACGTGTGGGCGTGCTGGGCATTGGCTGGTCTGCCGACTATGTCACGGACTGGGCGGCGGACGCCGCTGCCGTGTCTGCGGTGGTCTGGCTGGCCCCCCGGTTTCCGGCCCGGCAGGCCGTTACCTTGCCCTCGTTGTTGAAGGAGCGAAACGGAGGACAGGGATGGCCGGTGCTGGATCTGCATGGTTCCGGTGGTCGCTCCGGGACAGAGGGCCAGGCGCGGGCGGCGGCGTTTGCTCGCGCGGACGTGGCCGGTTACGACCGTCAGCCCGTGGCCCTCAATCGACCACTCCGGGCTGAAGATGCGATGCGGGTTGCCAGCCGGGTCAGTGCCTGGCTGAAAAACCGGTCGGCCAGCGGGGATTAAAGTGCTCGATGTCTCTGGCGAATCAGTTCCCAGGCCTGTTGATAGCGTAACAACCGGTCTTTTGCCATCGCCACTTCCGAGGGCGTCAGTTTCTGTTGCGCCAGTTTGTCCGGGTGGCAGGCGGAAACCTGTTTGCGGTAAGCGCGTTTGATGGTCTCCAGCGAATCTCGCCGGGTCACGCCCAGAATCTGGCAAGCCTGCTCGTAGGTCGCCGGCTTTTGCGGCGGCGCGGCAGTGCGAATCCACACTTTGCTGGCGTAGCTTTCGAAAATGTCATCGCTGATGACAACGGGCAACCCCATATGGCTGATGGCGTCTTCGCATCGGTAGCGCCGGGCCTTGCCGGGCTGGCCGAGGATTTGTGCGCCATGGCACAGGCAGATAGCGGTTTTCAGGGCCGGTGCCGGCCAGAGCAGCAAGGCCAGGCGCAGCATCAGGCCCTGGCGCAGGGGCAGATGGTCAGTGTCCTTGCCCTTGCGAAACTGATCGATGGCTTTGCGGCGTTGCCTGGCCGACAGGGCCAGGGCTTTCATCAGGGCTTCGGCATAATGAATGTCCGGTTCCCGGACCCGGCCATCGGCCTTGGCAATGTAACCCAGAAAAAAGAATAGTGGCTTGCGGTACCAGCGCGGCAGGCGCGCGCGCTCCATCAGGGTGCTGGCCTGATGTCCGCAACTGGACAGTTCCTGCAGCAGTTCCTGGAACGACGACTCCATTCTCGCCGGCAGGGCGGGTGGATTGCTCTGCCTCATGATGTCCGGGCCCTTTCGTGCAGCCACTGGTCCAGGCTCTGCAATCGTTCTGGTGTGCCGACGTCCACCCACTGGCCGTTATGATGCAGGCCGGTGACCCGGTTGCGGGCCATGGCCCTGCGCAGCACAGGGCCAAGTTTGCCGGCGGAATCGTCCAGTTCATCAAACAGGCGCCGGTGCAGCACGCTTATACCGGAGAAGGTGAGTTTTTCGGTCCCGTCAGGGTTCAGAAAGCCGTTGTCCTGAAGATGAAAATCCCCCTCAGGGTGGTGGGGTGGATTAGAAACCATCACCAGCAGGGCATCGGCATTGGTCGGGGCCTGGAGCTGGCTGAAATCGAAATCGCTCCAGATGTCACCGTTGACCACCAGGAACCAGTCGTCGTCCGCGTCGGTCAGCAGAGGCAGGGCCCGGATGATGCCACCGGCGGTTTCCAGCGGTTCACCCTCTGCAGAGTAGCGAATGCTGACACCAAAGGCCTCTCCATCCCCCAGCCGGGCTTCAATCTGTTCCCCCAGCCAGGCATGGTTGATCACAATGTCGCTGAAACCGGCGTCGCGCAGGCGCTCGATATGATGAACGATCAGGGGCTGCCCCCCGGCTGACAGCAACGGCTTGGGGGTGGTCAGGGTCAGCGGGCGCATACGCTCGCCTTTGCCGGCGGCGAGAATCATAGCCTTCATGGTCAGCGAACTCCCGGCTCCGGCAGCGGGCCAATGCGCTGTTCGATGGCCGGAATCACGGTGCTGCAGAGCCACTCGTGAAAATGCCGGAAGGCTGGTTGCCGGGCGCTGGCATCTCGCAGATAACTGACGGTGCGGGGAATGTCAGCCAGGTAGCCGGTCTTGCCGTCGCGAATGGCGAGGCGGGCAAAAATGCCGGCGGCTTTCAGATGGCGCTGCATGCCCATGAGCTCAAACCACTGCCGGAAAGTATCTGCATCAGCGCGGTGCAAGCCGGCCTGCTGGCTGGCGTTACGAAAATGCTCCAGCCAGCTTGCCAGTCGCTGTTCCGGCCAGCGCACGTAGCAGTCTTTGAGCAGGGAGACGGCATCATAGGTGATGGGGCCGCGTACGGCATCCTGAAAATCGATCACGCCGGGAACCGTCTGGCTATCACGGACCAGAAGATTGCGGGAGTGGTAATCGCGGTGCACGGTGACTTCCGGCTGCGCCAGGGCACTCTCCCGGAGCAGGCCGAAGGCGGTGTCCAGCAGCGCCCGTTCCTGGTTGTCGAGTTCCAGCCCCAGGTGTTTTTCCAGCAGCCAGTCCGGGAATAGCGCCATCTCCCGGTCGAGCAGGGCTTGGTCATAGGCGGGCAGTGGGTAGTCTGCCGGGTCGTCCAGCCCGGCAATACGCGCCAGTTCGTTCAGCGCGGCCCGATACAGGGTGTCCACATCGCCCTGTTCCAGGGCCGTTAACATCAGCAGATCGCCCAGGTCTTCCAGTAACAGAAAACCCTGCTCAAGATCCTCGGCGGCAATGGCGGGCACGGCGATACCGTGTTGATGCCAGTGCCGGGCGATGGCCACAAACGGAACGCAGTCCTCGTGCTCCGGTGGAGCATCCATCACAATGAAGGGGGCGGGTTGCCCGCCCGGCACGTCTTTCCAGACCCGGAAGTACCGTCGAAAACTGGCGTCGCCGGAAACCGGTGTCGGGCTGGCGGCCGAGAAGCCGGGAATTTGCCTGACCCAGCGGGTCAGCAACTGCAAACGGTTATCCATGGTCAGATCAGCATTCCTGGATCGGTGGATGATGGCCGGCGCGTTAACCGGGCACTCTCTGCACCGGAGTATAAAGAGGGTAAAACGGAATTGCAGCGGGCTTTCCGTTAACAAGCCTTGAGGGCGCGTGTAAACTAGGTGCCCTTACGCCCAGCCATCATTCAAATGGAACAGGAATTTCGTCAACGTGCCCAGCCATTGCTCCTCCCTGTTGTGCGCCAGGTTCCGGCTTTCAAGCCTGGCCGTCATCGTGGCATTGGCAGCGAGTGGCGTACGTGCCGAGGGGGCGGGTAGCAGCCCCAGCGCCGCTGAGATTGACTGGCGCCCGCGCAGTGAATTACCGCCAGAGGTGGCCGGTCGGCTGCCGGTATTCTGCGAGGGAGGTTATCTGCCTGGCACGGTTGGCGGCGATGGCGCCGTGGTGCCGGGCGAGGGCATTGAGGGTTCCATGCCACTGGAAGCCAGTGCCCTGAACGCCCGCTATGAACTGGATAGCGAACTCTACCTGCAGGGTGATGTGCGCCTGCGCCAGGGTCCGTTCCAGGCGACCGGCGCGGAGGCACGGTACAACCAGCAGTCCGGCGAATTGCAACTGCAAGGACCGCTGGTCAGCCGAGGTGAAGGCTTTCTGCTGACCGGGCAGGACGCGAACTATTCTACCCAGTCCGGGCAACTGGATATCAACACGGCCACGTTTCTCCTGCACGAGTCGGAACTCAGGGGCGAGGCCTCATCCCTGTCCAGGGTCAGTGAAAGCCAGGTGGTTATCTCCGATGGCATGATCACTACCTGTGGTCCGGGCCAGAACGACTGGTCGATTGTGGCATCGGACATCGAGCTGGATCAGGCGGAAGGTTTTGGTACTGCACGGCACGTGCGGCTGGAAGTGTTGGATGCGCCGGTATTCTACTGGCCTTACATTACCTTCCCGATTGATGACCGCCGCAAGACCGGTTTCCTGTATCCCCAGTTTGGCTCGTCCAGCGCTGGTAGCGGGGCTTATCTGGCCTTGCCGTACTATCTGAATCTGGCACCCCATTATGATGCCACCCTCACACCGCAGTATATCCACGGTCGCGGCCTGTTCACGGAAGTGGAGGGGCGCTACCTCAGTCAGTATGGCGAATCGGTGCTGCAGCTGGGGTATATCGACAATGATTCTGCTTTTCGGGATGAAAATCCGGGTGAAAATGGCGAGCGCTGGGCTCTTGATTTCACCACCCGGGCGGCATTTGGCGGAGGCTGGAGCGGCTACGGCGATTACTCGGTGATTTCAGATGAGGATTATCTGAGCGATCTGAATCGCAGTCTCGAAATAGACCAGGCGACGCATCTTCAGCGTCGGGGTGGTGTTCGTTACTACGGAGCCAATCAGTACTTTGAAACGTACCTGAGCGGCTACCAGACCATCCCTGACCGTATTGCCGACGTTGATAAGCCCTATGCCCAGTTGCCGGAAGTGATCTACGGTGGCTCGCTGGAAGCCGGCTGGCTTGAGGCCAGCCTGGAAAGCCAATACACCTGGTTCTACCGGGACAATGAGAACCTTACCGGCCTGGACAAGGCCAACGGCCAGCGGTTACGGGCGATTCCCGAACTGGCGTTGCCCATGAGGGCGCTCTGGGGCTTCAGTCGTCCCTCGGTCAGCCTCGACTACACCCGCTACGAGCTGGATGACTACACCCTGGGTGACGCCGGCTTTGACCGCACCGTGCCGGTGTTCGAGTGGGACAATGGTTTGTACTTTGATCGTCGATCCAGCCTGTTTGACTTACCCTACAACCAGACCCTGGAGCCCCGGCTGTATTACGCCTGGGCCGATGCCGAATCCGATCAGAACTATATCCCGGATTTTGATACCGGCATCCGCAGTTTCCGCTTTGACCAGCTGTTCCGGCGGGACCGGTTTACCGGCGGGGATCGGGTCGGTGACGCCAACCAGTTGACGGTGGCGCTCACCAGTCGTTTCAATGATCTCCTGACCGGGGCGGAGCGGGCCAGGGTGAGTGTTGGCCAGGTGCGCTATTTCGAAGATCGTGAAGTGGATCTGTTTGGCGAGGGCGCATCCGACCGGAGCCGCTCACCGCTGGCGGGCGAGTTGGTGCTGAACCCCATCGACAATCTGGAGCTTCGTTCTTCCCTGCTGTGGGATCACGAAACCCGGAAAACCGAAGAGGGCCGCAGCCAGCTGATTTTCCACTCCGAGGATTATCGTTACCTGGCGACACTCGGACATACCTACAGCCGGCCGGATGAGCTGGAACAAACCGACATTGGAACGGTCTTTCCGGTAACGGACCAGGTCAGTGCCATTGGTCGCTGGGTCTGGGATTCTCAGCTCGACCGAACTGTGGGCACCCTTGCCGGTCTGGAATATAACAACTGCTGCTGGAGTTTTCAGGTGGTGCACCAGAACTACCTGACTGATGACGAAGAACTGGACACCCGCTTGCTGTTCCGGATTGAACTGAAAGGTCTGGGCGGCAGTGGCGGTGCATCCGACAACATCGCGGACGCCATCTACGGCTACGACGAGCGCGAGCGCCGGAGGTTCGGAAACCCGCGCCGTTGAACGAACCCGAATCTGCAGGCCGACCCGGCTGCGATCACGATTTTACAAACCAAGAGGTGATTATGAAGGCGACTGTCCGCCACGGACTGACAATTCTGCTGACACTGGCCATGGTGGTGTTGTCAGTGACTGCTCAGGCCGAACGAAAACTGCTGGACCGTGTGGTTGCGATCGTGGATGACGAGGTGATCCTCCAGAGTGAGCTGGACGCCCGTATCAATACCATTGTCGGTCGCCTGAGTGCGCAGGGCACTGGTCTGCCGCCCCGGGAACTGCTTGAGCAGCGGGTACTGGACCAACTGATTCAGGAATCCCTGCAGCTGCAGATGGCCGACCAGATGGGCATGCGCATCAGCGACAACGAGCTGAACGAAACCCTGGCCAATATTGCCCGCAGCAACGGTATGACCCTGGCCGAATTCGAAGGCCAGCTGGCGGAAGAAGGGGTGACCTATCAGCAGGCCCGTGAGCAGATCCGCAATGAAATGCTGACCAGCCGGGTGCAGCAGCGCCGCGTAGGTAACCGGGTACGCGTTACCGACCGGGAAGTGGAAAACTATCTCCAGGCTCAGCAAGCCAACGGCAGTACCGATGCCGAATACCGTCTGGCCTATATCTTTATCGAAGTTGACGACCCGGCCAGCGAAGCGTCGGTGGATGAGGCCCGGGAGACAGCACAGGCCTTGCGCCAGCAGATTGCCAACGGTCGGGACTTCCGGGAAGTAGCGGTTGCCGAATCCGATGCCAGCAACGCTCTGGAAGGGGGCGACATGGGCTGGCGATCTGAGAGCCAGTTGCCCTCACTGGTCGCACCGGTGGTACCGGATCTGGAAGTTGGTGAGCCTTCGCAGGTGCTGGAAAACAACAGTGGTTTTCATCTGGTGATGGTGATGGACAAGCGCGGCGGTGAGCAGCAGCAATTCATCCAGCAGCACCGGGTCCGGCATATCCTGGTGCGGCCTTCCGAAGCGGTGACTGATGTGCAGGCGGAGCAGCGCATTCGCGAGATCTACCAGCAGTTGCAGGATGGCGCCGACTTTGCCGATCTGGCCCGTGAACGCTCGGACGATCCGGTCTCCGGCTCGGACGGGGGTAATCTGGGCTGGGTAAGCCCGGGCCAGATGGTGCCCGCTTTTGAAGAAGCCATGAATCAGGCGCAGGTGGGCGAATATTTCGGGCCTTTTCGGTCCCAGTTTGGCTGGCACATCCTGCAGGTGGAGGAGCGCCGGCGCCAGGACGTGACCGAACAGAATCGCGAGTCCCAGGCTCGTCAGGCCATCTACATGCGGAAATTCGAGCTGGAATTGCAGAACTGGCTGCGTGAGATTCGGGACGAAGCCTTTGTTGAGTTCAAGGGTGAATATGCCGATATGAACCCGGAGAGCGAGGAAGCAGACCCGTCATGAGCACACCGGTGATCCTGGCACTCACTGCCGGCGAACCGGCCGGTATCGGCCCGGAACTGTGCCTGCAACTGGCAACCGGGAGCCGGGACGCCGGCCTGGTGGTGATTGCCAGCCGCGAACTGCTACGGGACAGGGCCAGCCAGCTCGGACTCCAGGTTGAGCTGCATGACTGGCAACCAGGTGTGGCGGCAGCAACCCGGGCGGGTCATTTGTCGGTACGGCATGTTGAAGGTTGTGGTTCCACGGTGGCCGGCCGGCTTGATCAGGGTAACAGTCAGTACGTGCTGGACACCCTGACCATCGCCGCCCGGGGTTGCCTGAATGGCGATTTCGACGGCATGGTGACTGCACCTGTGCACAAGGGCGTTATCAACGAAGCCGGCATCGTCTTCAGTGGCCACACCGAATTCCTGCAGGAGCTGTGTGGCGTAGAACGGGTGGTGATGATGCTGGCCACGGAAGAACTCCGGGTGGCATTGGTAACCACCCACTTACCCCTGAAAGACGTTTCTGCGGCCATTACACCGGACCGGCTGACTCAGGTGACGCGTATTCTGAACGCGGACCTGAAAGCCTTTTTTGGTATTGATCAGCCGCGCATTCTGGTGGCTGGCCTGAATCCCCACGCCGGTGAAGGGGGCCATCTGGGCCGGGAAGAAATCGAGGTGATTGAGCCGACCCTCGAACAGCTGCGGGCCGAGGGAATTCAACTGACCGGGCCGTTGCCGGCGGACACCCTGTTCACCCCGCACTGGCTCGACAATGCCGATGCGGTATTGGCCATGTATCACGATCAGGGCCTGCCGGTACTGAAATTCCAAGGCTTTGGCCGGGCCGTTAATATCACCCTGGGCTTGCCCATTGTCCGTACCTCGGTTGACCATGGCACTGCCCTGGATCTGGCTGGTACCGGCAAGGCCGATGCCGGCAGCCTGCATACCGCTATCCGTGTGGGCGAGCAGATGGCCCGCTGCCGCAAGGCCGCACGGGCCGGAGAACTGTCATGAGCAACAAACACGGGCACCAGGCCCGTAAACGGTTTGGCCAGAACTTCCTGCATGATCCAGGTGTGATAGAACGCATCGTGCGCGCGATCAATCCCAAGCCGGAAGACTCGATTGTTGAAATCGGCCCCGGTCTGGGGGCTATTACCGAAGAAATCCTTGCCATCAATCCCCGTTTGCAGGTGGTGGAACTGGACCGGGACCTGATTCCGGTGCTGCGC
Source organism: Marinobacter sp. UBA5687 (assembly GCF_002420325.1). Lineage (NCBI taxonomy): Bacteria > Pseudomonadati > Pseudomonadota > Gammaproteobacteria > Pseudomonadales > Marinobacteraceae > Marinobacter > Marinobacter sp. UBA5687. The sequence goes on along the minus strand of NZ_DIHV01000052.1, from coordinate 27,854 downwards.
ACCAAGTTCTTCAACTACCCGGAATTCCGGATTCACGAGGCCGATGCCCTCAGTTTCGATTTCAGCCAGTTGGTGAGTGACCGGCCTTTGCGCATTGTCGGCAACCTGCCTTACAACATCTCCACCCCGCTGATCTTTCATCTGCTGTCCCAGAGCGGTGTGGTGCAGGACATGCACTTCATGTTGCAGAAGGAGGTGGTGCAGCGGCTGGCGGCGGTACCGGGCGACAACAATTACGGCCGCCTGGGTATCATGGCCCAGTATTTCTGCAAGGTGCAGCCGCTGTTCGAAGTAGGCCCTGGCGCCTTCCGCCCGGCCCCGAAAGTGGACTCCGCCATTGTCCGCCTGGTGCCCCACAAGGAACTGCCGTACCCCGCGAAAGACCTGAAAACGCTGCAGGCAGTGGTACGCACCGCGTTCAATGCCCGCCGAAAAACCCTGCGCAAGGCGCTGGCGGCCATGGTTACCGTAGAACAGCTGCAGTCCCTCGGAATCAACGATGGCCTGCGCCCGGAAAACCTGGGCCTGGCCGACTATGTCAGGATTGCGGATTTGCTGGCAGACACTGGTAAGCTGCAGGCAGATGACAGCGAGGTAAGTGATGACTGACTACGCCATCGGCGATATTCAGGGTTGCTACGATCGGCTGCGGGATGTGCTGGCGAAGGTTGATTTTTCGCCGTCCCGTGACCGGCTCTGGGTGGCCGGTGATCTGATTAACCGCGGCCCGTCATCACTGGAAACCCTGCGCTACATCGAAAGCCTGGGCGATGCCGCCGTTGTGGTACTGGGCAACCACGACCTGCATCTGCTGGCGGTCGCGCTTGGCGGCCACAGACCGAAGCGCAAGGATACGTTGCATGACATTCTGGACGCACCGGATCACGACCGGCTGATCCAGTGGCTGCGCCAGCAGCATCTGTGCGTGCACGACGCCGGCCGAAACCTGGTGATGGCCCATGCCGGTCTGCCGCACATCTGGAGTGTGGAGCAGGCCGTGGCCTGTGCCCGGGAAGTGGAAGCCGTGATCCGGGACGACCAGGCGAGCGAATATTTCAGCCAAATGTATGGCAATCAGCCTGAAACCTGGTGTGATACCCTCACCGGTATGGATCGCTGGCGAGTGATTACCAATTATTTTACCCGCATGCGTTTTATTGCCAGCGACGGCCGCCTGGAACTGGCTACCAAAGAGTCGGCCGATCAGGCGCCTGAGGGCTATGCCCCCTGGTTTACCTATCCCCGTCAGGACGATGTAAAAGTGGTGTTTGGCCACTGGGCTGCGCTGGAAGGCAACACCGGCAGCGACCGGTTTATCGGGCTGGACACCGGGTGTGTATGGGGCGGCGCCCTGACCATGATGAATCTCGATACCGGAGAGAAAATCCACTGTGACTGCGGCTGACCTCGGAACCCGGATTGTACTCTGGGCACTTGTCGCCGGCGCCGTCGCCGGCCTGCTGGCCGTTATGGCTGGCGCTTTCGGTGCTCATGGCCTGCGCCATGTGGTATCCGAACGCGGCCTTGAGGTATTCCAGACGGCTGTCAGCTACCAGATGTACCATGCCCTGGCTTTGGTGGCCGCGAGTCTGATGCCGGCGCTTGGCCTGCCGCGAAATCTGTTGACCCTGTCCTGTGGCTTCTGGCTTGCCGGGATGTTGCTGTTCAGTGGCAGTCTCTACCTGCTGGTTCTGACAGGAATCCACTGGCTGGGTCCGGTGACACCGGTGGGCGGCGTCTGCTTTATGGTGGGCTGGGTGTTGCTGATTGTCGCAGCCCTGAAGAAGTAACGGAGGCAATGGTAACCATGTTGGTACAGGTGAATGGCGAGGCGATGGAACTCCCAAGCGGAGCGACCATTGCCGCCCTGATAGAACAACTCACCCTGACCGGGAAACGCCTGGCGGTGGAGGTAAACGAAGACATTGTACCCCGCAGCCAGCACCCGCAGTTCACCCTGAATGAAGGTGACCGGGTGGAAGTGGTCCACGCCATCGGTGGCGGTTGATACCTCACCAGAGCCAGGCGGTTCCCGCTCTTACTTTATCCAGATAACTCAGGCAGGTTATGACAGAGACACCAGAGATTCAGCTCCCCGAAGACAAACCCCTGGAAATCGCCGGCAAGGTGTACCAGTCCCGCTTGTTGGTGGGCACTGGCAAATATCACGATCTGATGGAAACCGGTCATGCCATCGAGGCCAGTGGCGCCGAGATCGTGACTGTGGCGGTACGCCGTACCAACCTGGGCCAGAACCCGGATGAACCCAACCTGCTGGACGTGATTTCCCCGGAAAGCTACACCATCCTGCCCAATACCGCCGGCTGCTACACCGCCAAAGATGCGGTCCGCACTTGCAAGCTGGCCCGGGAACTGCTGGATGGGCACGATCTGGTCAAGCTGGAAGTGCTGGGCGAACATAAAACCCTGTATCCTAACATGCCGGAAACCCTGGTCGCGGCAGAAGAGCTGATCAGGGATGGTTTCAAGGTAATGGTGTACTGCTCGGACGACCCGTTGCTGGCCATGCGCCTGGAAGAAATGGGCTGCGTGGCCATCATGCCTCTGGGTGCACCGATTGGATCGGGCCTGGGTATCCAGAACCGCTACAACATCCGGCTGATTGTCGAGAACGCCAAGGTGCCGGTGCTGGTGGATGCGGGCGTCGGTACGGCCTCAGACGCTACCATTGCCATGGAGCTGGGCTGTGACGGGGTGCTGATGAACACCGCGATCGCCCAGGCCAAAGACCCGATCAGAATGGCCAATGCCATGCGCCTGGCCATCGAATCCGGCCGTGAAGCCTACCTGGCCGGTCGTATGCCCAAGAAACTGTATGCCAGTGCCTCGTCACCGATCGACGGCACTTTTTTCTGAAAAGTCCCTCCCTCGCCGGGGAGGGCATATAAAACCAAAACCAGAATTTCAGAGCGCTGTAGTCCTGTCATGACCAACCAGAAACCCAGTCGCCGGGAGTCTATTCTCCAGGCGCTAGTCGAGCTGTTGCAAAGCGATCCCGGTGCCCGAATCACCACGGCCGGCCTGGCCAAAACCGTGGGCGTTACCGAAGCGGCCTTGTACCGGCATTTTCCCAGCAAGCGCAAAATGTTTGAGGCGCTGATCGAATTTGCCGAGGAGGCGGTTTTTTCCCGTTGCCAGGTGATTCTGCAGGAACAGGAGGATGTGCGCGTGCGCCTGCAGCAGCTGTCGCATCTGGTGCTGGTGTTTGCCGAGCGTAATCCGGGCCTGTGCTGTGTGCTGACTGGCGATGCGCTGATGGGGGAGGATGAATCCCTGAGAAAGCGGGCATCCCAGTTTTTCGAGCGGCTGGAAACCCAGATTCGCCAGGCCCTGAAAGAAGGTGAAATCCGTCAGGGACTGCGGCCCAGAACCACGGCTGCCCGTGGTGCGGACTTTGTCATGGTGTTCGTGGAAGGCCGGATTCAGCGCTTTGTGCGCTCTTCGTTTTCGCGCTTGCCGACGAGTGATTTCGACGAGGCCTGGGGGCTGGTGTCTGAGGTGGTCTGGGGTTGAGCCGTGGAGTTTCGTTCACCTAGCCTTCCAGTGGACTGCCTGTTGTGACTGGGGTTTACCTTCGCAGAACCGCTACAAGCACATCCATGTGCGCTTCTCTCCGGCCATCCTTGGCCTCCGACATTCTGCGAAGGTAAACCCCAGTCACAACGATCGAACTTTGTTGGGATAGTCGAGTTATACCCCTCGATCTTTCTCTATGGATTTGTATTTCCTGATCAAACCTAGATTCGGTGCGTTATCGCTGATGTCAGAAAGGCATGGGCTGGGATCCCTTTCCCGAAATTTCGGAGGCCAAGGATGGCCGGAGAGAAGCGCACACGGATGTGCTCGTAGCGGTTTCGGGAAAGGGATCCCAGCCCATGCCTAACTCCAAAATATCAGGCTAGGTGTTGGCGATATTATCCAACCTTACTCGTATCCGGAAGCAGTCCGCAGAATTGAGCGCACTGGCGCCCACACGGCCGGCGCCGAGATGAGAATATCCCGTCCATAGAGATCCGCCGGATAGCCCTCCGGAACTTCCCCGAAATGGCCTACCGTAGCGCCAGCTTCTTTTGCGATCAGGCGGGCGGCGGCGAAGTCCCAGGGGCTGACGTTTTCGTAGTAGATGTCCAGCCGGCCACAGGCCACCCAGCAGATGTCCAGAGCGGCTGAGCCGATCCGGCGCAGGTCTCGGCACTGGTGAATCATGGCGTCCAGGCGGCGTACCAGCGGTTCCAGGTTGTCCTTGGTGTACGGAAAACCGGTGGCGAACAGCGATTGCCTGGGGTCGGTCGCTCCGCTGTGGCGGATTGGCTGGTTGTTCAGGGTTGCGCCTTCGCTTTCGGTAGCCCGGAAGGTCTCGCCGGGAAACGGCGCGTGCACAACGCCCACCCGCACTTTGCCCTTCTCGGCGTAGGCGATGGACACCGCAACCTGGGGATGGCCGTAAGCGTAGTTCACCGTGCCGTCGATGGGATCGACTATCCACAATGGCGTTTCCAGCTCTTCCGCCTGGGACAGATCCGGCATGGTTTCCTCAGAGAGGATGCGGTGGTGGGGGAAGCGTTCGCGGATGGTGCCGGTGATGAACTCGTCGGCCATCACGTCGGCGTGGGTGACCAGTTCGGTCTGGTGTTTGTAGTCGGTGCGCAGGGTGTTTTCTTCCCGCTCGTGGCGGATCAATTCGCCGGCTTCGCGGGCCAGGGCTTCGGTGAAATCGGCGATTTCCTGGAGAGAAACTGAGTCAGACATGGCACCCCCGCGGTTTCTGAAACTGTGAGGGTGCAAGTCTAGCACGGCAGGCTTACAGGCTGTTCAGCCACTTCTCCATTTTATCCATGGCCAGCACCAGTCTTGGGCAGGCCTGCTGGATATAGCTGTCATCCAGCTCCTGGTCGGCGTAATCGCCACCGGCCAGGTTCAGGGCCGCGGCACCGTCGAAATCGACAAACGCCAGGCGGGCGCCCAGGTGATCCGGCACGAAGCCGAAATCACTGGAGGGCAGGATGGCGACGCCGGTATTCTCCAGCAGGGCGGTGCAGAAGGCCTGGGAAGTCTTGATGTCCTTGCGGGCCAATTGGTCGCGGAAACCGGAGAAGTCCGGGAACAGGTAGAACGCACCTTCGGGCTTCTGAACCACCGCGCCCATGTCGGTCAGACGGCGATGCATGTATTCACCCACCACTTTCAGCACCCGGCGCGACTGAACCAGATATTCCTCAATATCCTCACCACCATTGAAAGCAGCAATGGCAGCGTGCTGGATGGGGGCGCTGGTCGCCGTGTAGGTTTCGCTGGCGATGATCGCCATGGCGTCCTGCAGTGGCCTCAGCTCGGGCGGGAAGATAAAGGTGCCCAGGCGCCAGCCGCCGGCGCCGGCCCACTTGGACAGGCCGGTGCTGATGATGGTGCCTTCCGGGTAGTAGCGGGCAATGGACTTGTGCTTGCCCTCAAAGTGCACTTCTCCGTAGATCTCGTCTGAGAGCAGGATCAGCTTGTACTTGCGGGCCACGTTGGCGATGGCCAGCAGCTGGTCGTCGGTGTAGGTGCAACCGGTGGGGTTGGACGGGTAGTTGAGAATCAGGATTCGCGGGCGCGACGGGTCGTCCCGGCAGATAATGTCCAGTTCCTCGGCGGTCAGCTGCCAGTTGTTCTCAGCGTGGGTCGGCAGCCAGTGCACCGAGCGACCGATGATGCGGGCCTGGGGCGCGTAGGACACCCAGCTCGGGCGCGGGATCAGCAGGTCGCCGTAGTAGGCCAGCTGCAGCATGAACAGCAGCTCTTTGGAGCCCGGGCCGATCAGCACGTCTTCCCAGGTACAGCGCATGCGTTCGCTCCGGTTGATGTAGCCGGCGATGGCTTCACGCAGGCCCTTCAGACCTTTGACCGGCAGATAGTCCTTTTCGTGGGCGTGCTCCTTGAGGGCGTCGACCACGCGATCCGGTACCGGGAACGGCGACTGCCCCAGCCCCAGTTTGATGATGTCCTTGCCTTCGGAACGGAGCTGGTTACTGAGCTCGTTGATGCGCAGGGTGGCGGAGGGCTGGATGCCCCGTACGTTCAGGTTAATCGCGTAACGGTGGTCGTTTTTTATGTCCATTGTCCCGGTCTGTTGGTTGGAGGGTGACAACGGCAGTATAGGAAACCCAAACATATCTGTGATGGGGGTGCGGATAGGGGATTGCCGAAGTCTGCAGGCAGACTTTGGTCGAATCCCCGGCTGGTCAGGGGTTCTTGATCCAGACTTCTACCCGGCCATTGCGCAGGTTTCCCTTGCCGCCAACGGGCATGTAGTGGCCATAACCTGTGTAGGCGACGTTCGCCACACCTGCCTGGCCCAGTGCCTTGCGCACCGACAACGCTCTCAGCTCGGAAATCATCTGGGCCCGAAGTTCGTGACTCTGTGCATCTGCAAAACCGATCAACAGCAGATCACTGGCGTCGCGATTGTGCTGTCGCAGGTAATGCTTCACCCGTAGCAGATCCCGCTGGGCCTTGTTGTCGAGCTTGGTGCGGGCTTCGGCAAAGCGGAAATTGACGGTCAGGCGCTGGTAATTGCTGGTCAGTCGCCGGAAGCTCTCTGGTACGGAGGTGTCGAATTCCGGTTTTACCGCGATCGGATTCTGGGAAATAAACCCGGATTCGGCCACCAGGTTCTGGCCATCCTCTTCCAGTGCATAGTCGATCAGGCCTTTGGCGAAAGTCGGTGTTCTATCTCCCATGGTATACATGAACAGTCGGCGGGAGAGTGGGTAGTCTTCGCTGGCAACCGTGAGCTGATTCGGTTTCAGGGCCGGGGCATTGCCTTCGGAAATCGCCAGCAGTTTGCTGTTGCGCACCGAGGCCAGGCCGGAGAAGCCGATACCACCGGGATCGCGGGACACGTCATCGGACAGCTGGTCGTTGGATTCGTAGCGTTTGGCGGATTCGTCCAGGCGGTAGCTTTTACCCAGAACCAGGGATTTAAAGGTATCCCAGGTGCCAGAACGATCATCCCGGGCGTAGAGCCGTATTGGCCGGTCCGGCCCGCCAAGTTCCGACCAGTTGCGAATCTGGCCAGCGAAAATGCGCCCGAGCGTATCGATACTCATGGCATTGATAGGGTTCTCGGGGTGCACCAGTACGGCAAGGCCATCAATAGCGATGACATGCTCACTTTCAAGGGCCGTCAGGTCGGCCTTCTGGCGAACCTGTTCCGCCTCAGCGGCTTTGACCGGTCGGGAGGATGCCCAGATCTGCGCCTGACCGCTGGCCAGGGTGCGGAAGCCGGTGCTGGAGCCGTGGGCGGCCACCAGAACACTGATGGGACCCTGTTCGGTCTCGGTCAGCAGAATCTGCTCGTTCTCGGTGCCCGTAGCCCGGCGACTGACCGACCCATTACCCTGCTGTGCCAGATAGCCGCTTACCAGCATGGGTGCCAGTGTGGCGCCGACGGTGTTGGAGCCGTGAATTTCCAGCTCATGGGCGTAGGCGCTGGCGCAGAGACTGGCGCTTGCAAGCAGTGCCAGCCAGTGGCCGGCGGTCTTCCTTGTGAAATCAGGCATCGTGTTGAAAACCTTTTCAGATCAGATGGTTGTGATGCCGGAAGGATGCTTCAGAAATATGACATTTATGTTTCAGGCGAGATCAGTTGGCGCGAAAGGTTCAATACTTTTGTAATAAAGTGTTAAGCAGGCCGCTGAGGCGCCGGGCTTGCTGGCTTATAGTGGGGTGTCCGCAGTAACAAAAACAAACACAAACACAGCGGGGCACTATCATGCATGTGACATCGCTCCGGCATGGCTCATCTTCGGAAGAACATCATCGAACCGCAGCCTTTGAGAAGGTTTTGCTGGTCGATGACCACGCCCTGTTTGCGCAGGCGCTGGCGGGCCTGATCCGGCAGGAGGAACTGGCGCTCTCGGTGGTCACGGTGGGCACGCTGGAGGACGCGGCCGAGCAACTGGTCCATGGCACCGGGGTCGATCTGGTATTGCTTGACCTGGCACTTAACGGAGAAGCCGGACTTTCGCTGTTGCCGCGTCTGGCTGGCTTGCGGAACACCCCGCCGGTGGTGATTATCTCCAGCAGTGAGGACGAAAGCACCGTCAGGGCCGTGCGAACGGCCGGGGCGGCGGGGTTTCTGGCCAAATCGGCCGGCCGGGCGGCACTGGTTCGTATGATGCAATCGGTACGGCGGGGGCAGGGCTATTTCCCCGGGGGTATGGCGCCTCTGGTGTCGGAGACCCCGTTAACACCACGTCAGCTCGAAGTGCTGACGCTCCTCGCCCAGGGGTTTCCCAACAAACGCATCTGCCAGAGCTTGGGCCTGACCGAACACACGGTCAAAACCCACCTGAAAGCGATCTTTACCCAACTGGGGGTGCACAATCGGACTGAATGCGTGAACCGGGCCCGGGCCCTGGGCTGGTTGTAACAGCAATCGGCAGTGCCACCCAGAATACCGCTCCCCGGCCCGAAGATGATTCGGTTCCACATTGCCCGCCCATGAGCCGGGAGAATTCGCGCACGATGGTCAGGCCCAGCCCGAGCCCCGCCTGGTGGCTGGCACCGGCACGGATGTAGGGGTCGAAGACCTGTGTGTGCAGACTTTCCGGCAGCCCACGCCCGTCATCGCACACCCGGATGCGGGCCCAGTTCCCGGTGGTGACCGTGTTGACCTGAATGCGCTGGCCACCACTGTGGTCGGCGGCATTGATGACCAGGTTCTGCAATACTCGCAACAGCAAGCTGGGATCCGCGGTCAAGGCCAGCCCGGGCTCGGCCGGGGCAATGTCCAGGCGGATGTCGCGACGGGACAAGGTGTCTGACAGCAGATCTTCAAGCTCCTGCAACGTATGGTTCAGTTGCACAGGCTGGAGCTCCGGCTGAATCATGCCCTCGTTCAGTCGGGCGCTGTCGAACACCGTTCCCAGCAGATTACGGAGCTGGCCCACGGTATCACGAAGCTGATTCATCACCTCGGAGTGTTCGCGTTCAGGTTGCAGCGTTTCCAGCGTCAGGTCGATGACATTCAGGGGTTGGCGAAGATCATGGCTGGCCGCGGTAATCAGCTCGGTTTTCCGACGGCTTTCGTCCCTGGCGGACTGGTGTAACAGATCCAGTAACTGGCGGTCGAGAAAGTGGGCCCGGTGACGGTACTCGCTGATCCAGGCGCCCACCATACCGATGACATTCGCCGTCATCAGAAAAAACAGATTGGTGAGGGTGGCGGTGGCGGGGTTGCCGGCCCAGAGCTCGGCCAGCAGGTAGGCCCACACCAGAACAAAGGACGCCACCGATGCGGAGACAAACGGCAGTCCCATGGCAAAGTACCCGAACATCAGCATGAGTATCATGCCCTCATAAGGCAGGGGGTAGCTGTGCCAGCGGGCAGCCAGGATAATGGCAATGACGCTCAGGCCTCCGGCGATATAGGCAAACACATACAGGCGCTCGAAGCGGAGGTCGTTGGGGGTTTTCCGGTGGGCTAGCCAGAGAACCAGGGCGATGATCGGGCAGGTAATGGCCAGTCTTATTCCAGCCGTGAAACGGGCCAGCTCGGCTGGCAGGGTCATCAGGTCTACCAGGGCGTACACCAGAAAGAGCAGCAGACCAGCGATAGATGCCAGTCTCGCCCGTTGGCGGATTAACGCAGAACGCGCTTTGCGGTAGTCGGCTTCCAGTGCCGGCACAAAACGCAGGGTCTGGAAGCCTCTGGCCTGTTGCTGTTGGATTTGTTCGGCCGTCATGGTCGGGATATCCACGGAACACAAGCTCCGATTCTAGAACGCTCTGGCTCCGGATTTCGGGAGCCAGAGCACAGAGTGGTCAGCTTTGGTTCAGCATTCTGAGTCGGGCCCAGGTTCGGCTCTGTTCATCGGGGAAGTATTGCTCCAGCAGGGCATCCTTGTGTTTCTGACGATCTGCTCCGGCCAGGCCTTCCAGATCCTCGGCGTCAACAGCCTGTTCGAACTCGGAAAACTGCTGATCAAAACTTTCACGTTGTTTGAGGTAACTGACGACCCCTTCGGCACTTTCCGGGTCCATGCCCAGCTCCACCAGCTTCCGGCCGGCGGCTTCCGGTGATTCGGTATTCTCCAGGGCAGACAGTCGGGCCTGATGCTCGCGGGTTTCGCTCTGCAGTCGTTGCTCGGTTGCCTGAAGCGACTCCGGCAGCTGTTTGCGGTGCCATTCAATCAGCGCCTGTTTGCCTTGATCGGAAAGATCTTCCCGCTGCTGGATACTCATGGCCGCCAGGGTGTACTCGCTGTAGGCCTCTTCCTCGCCGAAAAACGCCTGATGTGCGTCCGGGCTGAAGGTCGAACGGCGCAGTTGTTTCAGGCTGCTCAGGGCATCGCCGAGGGCGGTTAGCTGGTAGCCAGGGTCGTGTTGTCGGCTCGGATCCAGTTCCGTCTGCATCAGCTGTAACGCAGCCTGCTTGTAAGCCAGGTATTGGTCGAGCAGTACCATGGCATCGCTGGCGGCCGGTTCCGGCAGATAGTTGCGGGCCAGGGACTGAATCTGTCCGATGGCGGCCTCCGGTGAGACTTCACCCACGGCGCTCAGGAAGTAATCGAAGAAGTCGCGAACGCCAAGGTCCAGAATCAACTCGCCGTTGCCGTCTGCCTTGAGGGCGCCGTCGATATCCGTGCCGGCCAGGGAGCGGGCAAAGTTCTGGTCGGGAAGGCTGGCGGGTGTCTGGTGTGGCGGTTCCTTATTGGAAGGAACCGGGGCCGATGCCTGGGTGACCGCCGGTGGCGTGACAGCAGGCGCACTGGCAAAGGTTTTTGCCGGGTCTGGCCTGGGTTTTGAATCCGGTGCCTGCCAGTACCAGAGGCCGCTGCTGGCCATAATGGCCAGCAGGGCAACGGGAAGCGGCCACCGCAGTTTCCGGGTGGACTGGTGCTTCATAACCACCTCACAGACCGCGGTTTTTCAGACGGTTGGCCTGGCTGCGGTAGAGTGAGACCGGGTTGGTCCAGAGAGAACGGGCGCCCAGCAGATGGTTGATGGCATCAACGTGGTTCATGTCGTAGTGGGTGCCGATGACATTGCCCATCATGGTGGCGCAGACGCCGACCAGACCATCATTGGGCTCGCTGCCAAAGGCCAGGGAGGTCACGCCCAGGAACGGATCGGTAATGTCGAACACGTTGGTCCATACGGCGCGTCCGGTCCAGGAGAAAAACTTGATCTTCTGGCCACTGATCCAGACATCTTCGCTGGTACCCGCGCAGGCATTACGATTAACCCCTTTCCAACCCAGGGCGTCGTTCAGGCTGGTGGTGCCCGGAGTGGTCAGGGTTTCCAGGGCGGCAATACCATCCTGGGAGTTGCTGGCTCCGGACAGGGCATTGATCAGTCCGCCCAGGGCGTTGGCAATGGCGTCGGCGCCCCCTTCAACATAGCTGCCGGGAGGGATGATGCCCCGGATAACGTCAGCAACTTTGGAGCCCTTGTTTACGCCGTCAATCGACGTGACCGAGGCAATCTTGTGGGGAATCAGAGCCGCTGCCACCCGGGAGGTGGGGGCACCCTGACTGTGCGCCACCAGATTGACCTTGCTGTGGCCCAGGCTGTTGACGTAATTGGCCAGTTGCTGGCCACGCTGTTCGCTGCTGTTCACGAAGGACACGCTGGCGGTATAGACCTTTGCGCCACTGCGTTCAAGGTTCCAGGGAATGGTGTGGAAGTAGTTGATCAGACCGCCAAGAGTGTTGAAGCCGGTTACACCGTGTACCAGCACAATCGGATGACGGGTCTGGGTGTAGCTGGCGTGGCTCAGTACCGAGAACACCAGCATGAGAATTCCGGCCACAAGCCGGATGGGCATGGCAAAACGCATAGATGACTCCTGTTGTTTTTGTTGGTTGTCGACATGCAACAGGGAGTATCACGGACGAACACAGGTGCCGGTAATCGCCCATTTGGGTGAGGCGGCTCCGGTGACAGTCGGTCAGAATCGGTGCGGTTCAAGTTCGGTGTGAATGATGCTCTGGCCAAGCATGATGATACGGCCGGTGTAACGCTCTTCGCCGGTGGTGGTGAAGTCGAACAGGAAACGCCGCCACACTCGCAGTTTTCCGTTCTGATCGCGCTTGAACCAGAGTCCGCGCAGATAAACGGCGTCGTCCAGCAGCATTACGTCCATGGATTTGCAGTACCGGTGAGCAGCCTGCAAGACAAAGTCTTTGATGGCTTTGGCCCGCCACCAGTACCAGATGGCGAAACCGGCGACAAACAGCCAGAAGAGGGTTGCTAGGGTCAAGGCACGGGGAATCCTGTGGGTGATTGCGACAGGGGTGGAGGCTCCACCCCGGCGAATCGCCAGACTACCCTATTGTGCCGGCTCAGGAAATTGCCGGGCCGGGGCTTTGGGCCCTCGTACAGTGGATCCTACGCTTCACCTTTGTCAAAAGCGAAGGGTGTTTGCAAAATATGGATAGGTTTGCGACGGTTTCTGCTTATGCTGGAACAAAGCGCCTGCTCGAAGCAGGCGGCGCACGGAAGGTATTTGGCGTATGCAGGCGTTGACAGAACAGGACTTCAAAGCCCTGGTGGATAATCATCCGCGAGCCATCATGCTTTCAACTCCGGACGCAGTCATTACCTATGTGAACCGGATGTTCCAGGCCGTGACCGGCTACCGCCCAGAAGAAGTCCTGGGCCGGGCACCGTCGGTGCTCAGTTCCGGACTGCACTCGCCGGAGTTCTATCAGGCCATGTGGGAAAGCCTGAATGAGAGCGGTCGATGGGAAGGCCTGATCTGGAACCGGCGCAAGAGCGGCGAGAACTATCCCCAGTGGCTGACCATCTACCCGGTGGACTATCAGGGCAAGCGCCTGTACGCCGGTGTGTTCATGGATGTGGGTGAGCTGGCTGCCAGCGAGGAACGACTGGCGACCCTGGCCTATTATGATCCCCTCACGGAACTGCCCAACCGTTCATTGTTCCAGGAATTCCTGAAGGCCCGGGTCAACCAGCGTAAAGACACCGCTGATCTGTTTGCGGTGCTTTATATCGACCTGGACTTTTTCAAGTCTGTGAACGACTTGCATGGCCACGATTGTGGCGACCGGGTGCTGCAACAGGCTGCGGCCTGTATCCAGGCCGTGGTTCGCAAGGGCGATGTGATTGCCCGGCTATCGGGGGATGAGTTTGCCGCCATCATCGAACTGGATACCGAAGATCAACTGAAAGCGGTGTGTGAGCGCATGACCCATGTGTTCCGGGCACCCGTGATGGTGGAGCACCGGGAATATTTTCTCTCCGCCTCGGTGGGCGCCGCTATCTATCCGAATCACGGCGAGACCGCGGGTGAATTGCTGCAGAATGCCGACCGGGCCATGTATACCGCGAAACTGGCCGGGCGGGCCTGCTACCGGATCTACAGTGCGAGCGAAATCCAGCATGGCCAGCAGCAACAACGGCTGTCCGAAGCCCTTGTGGCTTCCCTGAAGGTGGCGCCGGAGGAATTCTCGGTGGTGTACCAGCCCCAGTACGATCTCGCCACCGGCGCCATGGCCGGCATGGAAGCTCTGCTGCGCTGGCAGCACCCTGAGCTGGGGTCAGTATCACCGGGAGAGTTTGTCCCGGTGGCCGAGCAGCGCGGGCACATTCACGAACTGACCGAGCAACTGATCCGATGCATCCGTCGGGATCTGGAGGCTTGTGCTGTCGATCATGGCCGAGGTCGACGCCTGGCCATCAATATTTCTGCCCGACAGATTGCCGATGGCCGACTGGATGGATTGCTGGAGCCATTCTTCGAGCGGGTTCGGCAGGCGGGCTGGCAGCCGGAAATCGAGATTACTGAAACCCACCTGATGAACCTGTCACGCCGTTGCCTGGACAAACTCCGGGAATTTGGTGACAAGGGGGTGGTGGTTGCCATTGACGACTTTGGTACCGGATATTCCTCGCTGGCGTATCTGCATGCTTTACCTGTAAACGTGCTCAAGATTGATCAGCAGTTCGTCCAGCGGCTGGGGCAGGACGGCAGGGATTCACGGATTGTGTCAGCCATTCTGGCCATCGCCGAGGCGCTGAGTCTGGAGGTGGTAGCGGAGGGCATCGAGACCGAGATTCAGAAACGCAAGCTCCAGGAATTGAACTGTCACCGTGGCCAGGGCTACCTGATGGCCCGGCCGTCCCCCCTGGATGAGCTGCCACTGGATTGATAAGAATCAATTAACAGGCAAACTCCGTCCCGTTTCTTGCCGTTTTGCAAGATTTGGCTAGGGGTTTGCGGCACGCTGGCTTAAAACAGCAAGCTCACTCACTGCCTGTTCACGCTGTATGCGCAATCTCACTGCCAAACCGGATCTGGATGCCTACCTTCGACTCAATCGCGCTGCAGCCGGCGAATGGCAGGCGGCTATCCGTGAGTTGCTGGCCTGTGATGACGTTGGTCTCACTCTTGAGCGGCCGCAAACTGTTGCTGGGTCGCTGTCTTCCCTGAGTGTTGATCGTGGGGTCGTGTGTGCCCTGGATCTGGCCCAGGATGCCGAGGTGCATCTGTGCGGACTGCCTGGGACATTGCTGGTGGTGCCGGTATCGGGGCAGTGCGATGTATTGGTGAATGGCGATTGCGGACAGCCGGCTTTCCCGATGGCCGCCATCACCTCCAGCCAGGCAATTTCCGTGCGCGCCTGCGGGCAGTCCCGGCTGATTCTGTTAAACCCGGAACAATGGTGCGGCAGCGCCAGGCCAGGGCAGAGGGTGTTAGCCTGGATGGCGGAACGGGTGAATCACTTTCTGTTGCGCTCCAACTTCTTCCAGGATCACAACGATGCCTGCGCTGCGGCCGACAGCCTGTTTGACGAACTGGACAACATCGCCCGAGAGGGTGGTTGTGAACCCAACGAAACGCCCCCAGAGCTCGATCGCCGGCTTCTTCGGGTTATCGACAAAATCCGCATGGAGCCCGCCTGGGAGTTCGATTTGCAGGAGCTGGCAAACCATTCCGGGGTCAGCGAGCGCAATCTGTATTATCTGATGAAGCGGGAAACCGGAATGACCCCCTACCGTTTCTACCAGCGCTGTCGGTTGATCCGGGTACGGCGCAGGCTGGTGGATTGCCAGTGTGATGTGCCCCATATTTCCTGGTACGCCGCCGATGAGGGATTTTCACATCTGGGGCGGTTTGCTGCGCTGTACCGGGAACATTTCGGTGAGTTGCCCAGCGAGACCGTCCAGTGGCGCCGCCGTCTGCAGACGGGAGAGGCAGCGTTGGAAGCGCCGGACAGGATCGTTGCTTCCTGACAAAAAAAGCCCGACATGACGCCATGCCGGGCTTTTTTGTGTTGCTGTGCGGGGTTAGTGGTTGCCCGCCGGCACCTGTGATGACTCTTCGTCGTTGCCGTATTCATCGGCTGCCGAGCCATGGTGGTCACGGGCCAGCAAAATGTAGAACGCCGGCAGCACAAACACCGTGAACAGGGTACCAATGCCCAGACCAGCACTGATGGTCAGGCCGATAGCAAACCGGCTTTCCGCACCCGGGCCGATGGCAATCAGCAGAGGCACCATGGCGAAGATCAATGCCAGAGAGGTCATGATAATCGGGCGCAAGCGGATAGCCGCCGCCTCGATGACCGCATCGACCTTGTTCAAGCCCCGCTCTTTCTGCAACTGATTGGCGAATTCCACAATCAGGATGCCGTTCTTGGAGACCACCCCGATTAGCGTAATCAGCCCCACCTGTGTGTAGATGTTCATGGTGGCAAAGCCCAGTACGATGAACGCCATGGCCCCGGCTACCGACATGGGAACCGATACCAGAATGATGATCGGGTCGCGCCAGCTTTCAAACTGCGCGGCCAGGACCAGATAGATCACCAGCAATGACAGGAAGAAGGTCACCATCAGTGCGCTGCCCTGGGTGGCCAGCTGGCGGGTTTCCCCGGTGTAGTCGTAGCTGAAACCCTGAGGGAAGACGTCGCTGGCGGTTTGCTCCATAAACTCCATGGCGGTGCCTGCCGCCACGCCCGGCATCACCACGCCCTCCAGGGTCAGCGAGTTTTGCTGGTTGAACTGAGTGCGGTTCGACGGCTCCACTTCCTCGGTAAAGCTCACGACGCTGGACAGCGGCACCAGTTCGCCGTTGCCGGCACGGATGTAGTAGTCCTGCAGGGCTTCCTTGCTCGGGCGGAACTGGTCATCCACCTGTGGAATCACCTGGTATGAACGGCCTTCCATGTTGAAGCGGTTGATGTAGCCGCCACTGAGCATGCTGGCCAGGGACTGCCCAACATCCTGCATTGACAGGCCCAGATCGGCCACGCGATCACGATCAACATTAATGCGGGTAACCGGCTTGTCGAAGTTGATGGACTTCTTCAGGAACATGAAGTTACCGCTCTGCATGGCCTTGCCCAGCATTTCATCCGCCACCTGGTCCAGCTGTTCATAGCTGCCGCCGGTGGTGATGACAAACTGGAACGGCAGGCCGCCGCCGGAGCCGGGCAGGGACGGCCGGGGGAATACCGCGGTCTGCAGCCCGGTGACCTTTTTCAGTTCAGCATCCAGCTTGGGCTGAACCTCGAACTGGGTAATCTCCCGCTCGCTCCAGGGCGCCAGCTTGAAGCCACCGAAGACGGCGTTGGGGCTGGTGATGCCCAGAATCATGAAGTCTTCGCTGTAACCCGGCACCTCAGACATCCGGTTCTGCACTTCCTGACCGTGGTCGTACAGGTAGTCCAGGGTGGAGGTCTCGGGCCCCAGGCCTTGATAGAACAGGATGCCCTGGTCTTCGGTGGGGGCCAGTTCGTTCTGACTCATCATCAACATGAAGTAGATGGATCCAAGTACCACAAAGGCGAAGAACACCACGACGGACTTGGTTTGCATCAATGACGCCAGCGCTGCCTTGTAACCGTTTGCCAGACCGTTGAAGCTCTTTTCGACAACCTTTTCAAAGCGGCCCGGGTCGCCGTGGGGTTTGAGTACCTTGGCAGACAGCATGGGTGACAGGGTCAGTGCAACAATACCGGAAATGACCACGGTGCCGGCCAGGGTGAAGGCAAACTCGGTAAACAGTGAGCCTACGAGACCTCCCATAAAGCCGATGGGCGCATAAACCGCAACCAGGGTGGTGGTCATGGCGATGATTGGGGTCGCCATTTCCCGGGCACCGTTGATGGCAGCATCGAACCGGGATTCGCCCTGTTCAATATGCCGGTGCACGTTTTCCACCATGATGATGGCATCATCTACCACCAGGCCGATGGCCAGCACCATAGACAGGAGCGTCAGCAGGTTCAGGGAGAAGCCGAACATCAGCATGACAAAGGCGCCACCGATCAGGGACAGCGGAACCGCTACAGATGGCACCACTGAGGCTCGAACCGAACCCAGGCACAGGAAAACCACCACCAGTACGATGATCATGGCTTCCAGCAAGGTCTGGATAACCTCGTTGATGGAATCGTCGATAAAGTCGGAAGCGTCGTAGGCCAGGCGCACATTCAGGCCGCTGGGTAACTGACTCTCGATATCCGGCAGTTCTGCCTTGACCAGTTCAGCCACCGTCAGCGGGTTGGCTCCTGGTGCCAGCTCAATGGCCACATAGGTGGCTGGTTGGCCTTTGTACAGCGCCAGGCTGTCGTAGGTCTGGGAGCCCAGCTCCACCCGGGCAATGTCCTGCAGGCGGATCAGAGTGCCGTTTGACTGTTTAACCACCAGGTTCCGGAAGGCGTCCGGGTCGGCGATGTCGGTGTCGCTGGTCAGGCTGACCTCGGTGTACTTGCCGCGGGTCTTACCCACCGCGGCCTGATAGTTGTTGGCCCGCAATTTGGCAGCCACCTCGACCGGGGTCATATCCACGGCGGCGAGACGCTCCGGGTCCAGCCAGATACGCAGGGCAAACGTCCGGCCCAGCAGTTCAGCCTTGCCCACGCCGGCCAGCGCCTGCAGCTTGGGCTGCACCACCCGGGTCAGATAATCGGTAATCTGGGGGACATCCAGCTCGGTGCTGTAAAAGGCAATGTACATCAGTGCCGTGCTGTCGCCGGTTGTAGAGGTAATCACCGGGTCCTCGGCTTCCGCCGGTAACACGTTGCGCTGGCTGGCCACCTTGGCCTGGATCTCTGCCAGGGCATCGTTGGCGTCGTAGTTCAGGATCATCTTGGCCTGAATGGTCGATACGCTCTGGGAACTGGTGGACGTCAGGTAATCAATGCCGCTGGCTTCCGCAATGGCCTGCTGCAGCGGAGTCGTGATAAAGCCCTTGATCAGGTCCGAACTGGCGCCGGGGTAAGCCGTGGAGACGGTCACCGTGGTGCTTTCCAGCTCCGGATACTGCCGGATTTCCATCTCCATGGCGGCCCGCGCGCCGATCAACAGGATCAGCAGGCTGACCACCGTGGCGAGAACCGGCCGGTGGACAAAAATGTCGGTGAATTTCATTACTCAGACGCCTCCTGGCCGGACTCGTCCTGGATTTCAACACGCTGGCCCGCGCGCAGCCTCAGCAGGCCCTTGGCGACGACCGTTTCGCCTTCTTCCAGACCGGAAAGCACGGCTGAGCGGCCATCACGGACTTCGCCCGTGGTGACGGTGCGGCGGCTGACAATCAGTTCACCGTTGTCGTTTTCTTCAACCACATACACGAAATTGCCGTAGGTGTTGTAGGAAATGGCGGTGCGCGGCAGGGTAACCACTTCATTGTCCCGGGGCTGACCGGTCTGAATGGTGGCAAACATGCCGGGGCGCAGCAGGTTTTCTTCATTATCCAGGGTGGCGCGTATACGCACGGTACGGGTTTCCGGGTTTACCGAGGTGTTGATAGCGCTCACCTCACCCTCGAAGGACTGGTCCGGCACAGCAGCGACCGTCACGGATACCGGGTAGCCCTGATCCACGTCCGGCAGAAATTTCTCGGACAGGGTGTAGTCCACATAGATAGGGTTCAGCATGTTGATCTCGACGATCGGTGTGCCGGTGGCAACGTACTGACCCTGATCCACCATGCGGATACCCAGCTTGCCGTCGAAGGGCGCGCGAATCACCTTCTTGTTGAGCTGAGCTTCGGCCTCGTTGACACGGGCTCGGGCGGCATCGAAATTGGCCTTGGCCTCATCATACTGGGACTGAGACACGGCCCGCTTCGGCAGCAGATCCGAAACCCGCTTGAATTCCTGTTCTGCCAGTTGGGCTTCTGCCCGCCGTGTGCGCAGCGCTGCTTCGTCGATGGCGGCATCCAGGCGCACCAGAACATCGCCCTTGTTGACGGTATCGCCGGACTCAAAGCCAATGCTCTCAATCACACCGGGCACTTCGTTGGCCACTTCGATGCCGTTGATAGCAGTGATGCTGCCGACAGCCTTGATCGCCGGCTGCCAGTTTTCGGTAGTTGCTTTGGTCACAGAAATGATGGCTGGCGGCTGTGGCTGGGACATCATTTCTTTCATCTGGCCGAACTGGTAGAACTTGTAACCAAAGATTCCACCCAGCACGACGCCGAGAAAAAGGAGAACGATGACGAAACGGGAAGCAGTGCGCATAAGTCTGTTCCTGGGAGTGAATTTCCTGAATCTGATAAAGTCGCCCGGAAGGGAAGGCTGACAGCTGTCCTTGCAAATCAGGGCACGGGGACAATGTAATAGAGCATCAGTTCAATTTAACGAATAGGATGCTACAAAAGCTGTTTCTATTTGTCACCCGTTTGCATTCAACAAACAGTATAAATACTGCGGACAGGTTACGCTGGTGTGTCCGGGGTGGATTATAGTATCCGGGCGTATTTCGGACTCCCGCTTTTCGACAGCAGGAATACAGGACTAACATCGATGCAACTGATTCTCGGCCTGGCCCTGGCTGCCGCTGTATTTGTGATCCTGAAAAAATGGGGCGCGCTGTCGCCGGAAGGGCAGAAGGCGGCAATCTGGAAAGTCATTCTGGTGGCTGGCGGTGCGCTGTTGCTGTTCATGGTGCTGACGGGCCGGGTGCATGTGATCACGGCCGGTATTGCCGCTCTTATTCCCCTGTTGAGAAAGGTGCCGGCACTACTGCGTTATGCGCCGATGTTTCGCAAGGCCATGGGCGATTCATCCGGTAATGACTCGACGCGCCATGCAAATGCCGGGGGCGATCGGGCTGCCACCCGGGGGCCAATGAGCACGCAGGAAGCCTGCGATATTCTGGGAGTTAACCCCGGTTGCTCCCGTGAGGAGGTGACCGCTGCCCACCGCAAACTGATGTTGAAGGTGCACCCGGACCGCGGCGGCAACGATTACCTGGCCGCCAAGCTCAATGAGGCCCGAGATGTCTTGCTGGGCAAGCGTAATCAGGCCTGATCAGGGCAGAATTTCCACTTTGACGTCGATGGACAGGTTTTCTGCACGCTTGCCGTTCACACGGTAGGTGATGCCTTGCTGCTCCTGATTCATGGAGGTGCGAGTTCCTCCGAGGCTGACCCATTGGCCCGGCTCGACCCGCCGGATGGTCATCAGGGCTTCGGTTTCGTAGCCGGGCAGTGCGGCGGGGTCTTCCTCAAAGGACACGATACTCAGCTCTACCGCCTGGCTCGAGATGGCCTGGGGGCTTACGACAAAGCCGCTTCGGGTTTCGACCTGCTGCAGTATGGCGGCGGGGTTGCGCCCACCCTTAACGGCAAATTGCAAGGTTCGCACATTGCCGGAGGTAATGTGGGCTGACTGGCCATCCTGCACGATCAACTGACGTTCACGGGTTGAATTGGTGCTGATGGTGCGGCGTTCGACGCTGGCGCCGGCCGAGCCGTTCGAGAGGCTGACGCCGCCTCCGGATTGTTTGCCGCCGATGTCCTGACGGTAGCGTACGCTGATCCTCATCTGTACCGGCGGCACATCCATCGATTGCACCAGTGTTCCGATTTCGTCCAGCAGTGCGGGTTCGCCACGGACCACCAGTTGTTGTCCGCGTGCCGTCACCGTGACCGGCGACTGTTGGTAAAGTTCGCGAATCTGTAGCGCAATGTCGTCGGCCGTTCGGTTGTTCAGCTCATAGACCCTGGCTTCTGATTGTGCCCAAACGACGGTGGAAGCCGTTAACATCGCAAGAAACAGGGCAGTCATCAGCCAGAGAACGGAGCGGTGCTCGGTGTTTCGCATGCAGGCCTCCAGAGCCATGACGGCCATGCCCGCATTAAATAATCCGTTTTGCGGGTTGCCATCGTTAAAACCGTAGGTATATAGTGAAAAGCATGAAGACCTTACACGCAGCCTGTCAATTGAATGTTCTGAAAGCTTTCGGTGAAAAACTGAAGGCCGCAGGCTCTGCTGTGTATTTTTGGTGGTTTGGTTATGGCTTTTATTTTAGCCAGAGCCCGGGCCGCCCATAAGATCTTCATCGACCGAATACAACGAGGAAGGCAGCCCGGCAAGCAACCCAGGCTGCCACCGGACTCCGAAAAGCCCCGACTGGTAGCCCAGCCGGGGCTTTTTTGATTCTGACACAGGGAAACGGGAACACAGACATGAACATGCCGCTGAAATCTGAAACACTGGATGCGCAAGCCTCAAGCGCCTGCCAGCACCGCCAGGAAGCGAGACTGCCCACCGCCGCCGAGTTGCGCCAGCAGTTTCCTGCCGATGAGCAACAGGTGCGGGCCATTGCCGGTTACCGTGATCAGATCCGCGCCGTGCTGCACGGTCAGGACGACCGCACCCTGATCGTGATGGGCCCCTGCTCCATTCACGACGAGCAGGCTGCCCTGGATTACGCCACCCGCCTGAAAGCACTGTCAGACGAAGTCAGTGACCGTTTCCTGATTGTCATGCGCGCCTACCTGGAGAAACCCCGTACCACGGTGGGCTGGAAAGGCCTTCTGTACGATCCGGAACGCACCGGTCAGGGCAATCTGAAACAGGGTCTGGAGCGTTCCCGCAAGCTGTTGCTGGCGTTGTCCGAGCTCGGCCTGCCGCTCGCCACCGAAGCCCTGAGCCCGTTCATGATGGATTACCTGGGGGACCTGGTAAGCTGGACCGCGATCGGCGCCCGTACCACCGAATCCCAGATTCACCGGGAAATGGTCAGCGGCCTGCCCATGCCTACCGGGTTCAAGAACGGCACCGATGGTGGCATTACCGTGGCCAGCCACGCCATGAAGTCGGCCTCGCACCCGCACCACCACATGGGGATCTCCCATAGCGGCGCACCGGTGATGATTTCCACCGCCGGCAATCCGGATACTCATCTGGTTCTGCGCGGTGGCCGGGGTGTGACCAACTACGATGAACTGAGCATTGCCAAAGCGGTGGCAGAGCTGGAAAAAGCCGGCGTATCAACGGCGGTGATGGTGGACTGCAGCCATGATAACGCCTGCAAGCAGGCCGAGCGGCAGGTGGACATCGCCCGGGAAGTGATGGCGCAGAAGCGTAACGGCAATCGGCACATCAAGGGCCTGATGCTGGAAAGCTTCCTGGAATTCGGCCGCCAGGACGACGGCAAAGAGCTGGTCTACGGGTGCTCGATTACCGATCCATGCCTGGGCTGGGAACAGACGGAGACTCTGATCCGCTCACTGTAGACAGCAGCAGTTGCCCGGCCAGCAATACCAGAATGCCCCCCATGGTCCGGTCGAGCCAGTGTCCGAACCGGTTGAACCCCCGGCGGACACGGGGGTGGGTAAAGAACACCGCTACCATGGCAAACCACAGGCCGGTGGCCAGGGCCATATAGATGCCGTATCCGGCCTGCAGCAGAACCGGCGTGCCTGGATTGATGATGACGGAGAACAGGGACACGAAAAACAGGGTGGCCTTGGGATTGAGGGCGTTGGTTAAAAACCCGAGCCGGAACGCCGCCCAGCCAGTCTGGGCCTGCCCGCCGTTCGCTTGCACGTGAATGGCTCCGGGTTTGGCCCGCAGGCAGTGCCAGGCGATATAGAGCAGATACACGGCCCCAATCACTTTCAGCACGGTAAACAGCATTACCGATTGCTGGATGATCAGCCCGATACCCAGCAGCGAATAGCCCACATGCAGCAGAATGCCGATGCCAATGCCCATGGCGGTCAGCAGGGCATTGCGCCGGGCCTGGGTCAGTGCCTGGCGCAGCATGACTGCAAAATCCGGCCCGGGGCTGGCCACCGCCAAAAGGTGCACCAGGGCAACGGTCAGAAACTCCAGCCAGTAATTCTGCACATTCATTCTCCCGCGTGTTTGCAATTGTGCTTGGGTTGTTGCGCCTGCAGCCAGTAACCACAGGGATTTTTTCTGTGATTCCCCTGTCAGCGGATAATAAGCTTTCTATACTTTACCGAAAGGCTCCTTAAGTTTAATAGCCCAAACCACCTGAAATTTCAGTCAGTCTCCAGGAGGCAGGATGGACAAGCGAGAAGTGGATGTAGCGGTTATCGGTGCGGGTACGGCGGGAATGGTCGCCTATCAGCGCGCCCGCAGGGCCACCGACCGGATTGTGTTGATTGAGGGTGATCAATACGGCACCACCTGTGCCCGGGTAGGGTGCATGCCCAGCAAGTTGCTGATTGCCGCCGCGGAAAGGGCCCATCAGGTGAGGCAGGCGGAAGCGTTCGGTGTGCTTCCGGGCGATGTGCGCATTGATGGTCCGGCTGTGATGGCGCGAGTGCGTGAAGAGCGCGATCGCTTTGTGGCACCGGTGGTGCGGTCCATGGAATCGCTGCCGCAGGAACACCGGTTGATGGGGCATGCCCGATTTGTTGACAGTCATCGTCTTGTCGTGGGTGATCATACCGAGGTCACCGCGGGCCGGATTGTTATTGCCACCGGCTCCCGCCCCAACATCCCGGGCATTCTGAAAGAAGCGAAAGACCGACTGGTGGTCAACGATGACGTGTTCGACTGGCGGGATCTGCCGTCTTCGGTGGCGGTGTTCGGCCCGGGAGTGATTGGGGTCGAATTAGGTCAGGCATTGAGCCGGCTGGGCGTAAAGGTCCGCATGTTTGGCGTCAGCGGCGGCATTGGCGGTATTCAGGATGAGAAGGTGAGGGAGTATGCGCTGGACACCTTCCGTGAAGAGTTTGCCATCAGCCCGAAAGCCGATACCCGGCGTGTTGAACGCATCGAGGAGGGGGTTCGCATCAGCTGGAGCGAGGGCGGCAAGGAGCATCAGCAAACCTTTGATTATCTGTTGGCAGCCACCGGGCGGAGACCCAACATTGATCACCTGGATATCCAGAATGCCGGCATCGAACTGGATGAACGGGGCATGCCGGAGTTTGACCCCTTCACCCTGCGCTGCGGTGACAGCCATATCTTCATTGCCGGTGATGTGAACAACGACCGCCCCCTGCTGCACGAGGCGGCAGACGAAGGCCGGATTGCCGGCGACAATGCAGGGGCCTGGCCGGAAGTCCGAACCGGCCGCAGAAAAACTCCCATGGCGGTGGTGTTCACCGAGCCCCAGATTGCCTCGGTGGGGCTGAACATTCATCAGGTGGATGAGCGTTGCCAGGGCTGCTTTGCGGTTGGTGAGGTGTCGTTTGAGGATCAGGGTCGCAGCAAGGTTATTGGCAAGAATCGGGGGCTGCTCCGGGTCTACGGCGAGCACGGCAGCGGCCTGTTCATGGGGGCCCAGATGTTCGGGCCTGCTGCAGAGCACCTTGCCCACTTGCTGGCGTGGTGCGTGCAAAAGCGAATGACCGTGAGCGAAATGCTGGAGATGCCGTTCTACCATCCGGTGATTGAGGAGGGGCTGCGAACCGCAATAAAAGACCTGAGCAAGAAACTCCGGATAGGCCCTGAGCCAGGGGAGGGTTGCATGGATTGCGGGCCGGGTGTGTAGCTTTACCCTCCGTCTTTGACAGAGGGCAAGTCATTAAAGCGTGTTTTGCGCTAGATTCATGGCATTGGCGGTTGTATTCCGCTGATGCCGTGCCCATATCTTCTCATGGAAGAAGTAAGCAACGGTGTTAATGGCCGGTTCGACCATCGCGATCAGGCTGCCGATCAGAATGTCCCCGGTCAGCAGGAACGCGACGGTAAAAGCCACCGTAAAGTGGGTAATCGCGAAGGTGATCGTTTTCAGAAACGACGGGTCGCCCTTCGAGCTGTGATTGTGAACAAACAGTTTCAGGGTACTCATGGAATCAACTCCGCGTGATGAATGCCTATAACCCCATTTAAGGACAAACGAGAATTGTTTCCAAATAGAAAGTGACATTTTTCTCGATAGGGTTCAGCTATGATTTTAGGGTTGGTGGTATAAGTTTCTGCTATGAGCGATATTGAATACCCAAACTTTCGTTCTGACACTGAGCTGTCATACAGTAGCTGTTAGATGACACCCCAAAACGAATCAGGAGGTTCAACATGGGCAAGAATTTTATTGGTCTCGACACAGACAAAACCCAGAAGCTGGCAGATGCACTGAACGAACTGCTCTCCAACTACCAGATTTTCTACATGAATGTGCGTGGCTATCACTGGAACATCAAGGGTGACAATTTCTTTGAGCTGCATGCCAAATTTGAAGAACTCTACGATGACCTGCTGCTCAAGATTGATGAAATTGCCGAGCGGGTTCTCACCCTGGGCCATCGTCCTGCACACGCCTACAGCACCTACATTGAAAAGTCCGAAGTGCCGGAGCGCAAGGACGTATCTGATGGCAAAGAAGCGGTGGGTAACATCGTCGAGAGTTTCGGTAAGCTCATCGCCAAGCAGCGTGGCCTGCTGAACCTGGCCGGTGAAGCAGAAGATGAAGGTACCGTGGCACTGATGAGTGACTATATCTCTCAGCAGGAAAAAACGGTATGGATGTACCGGAGCTACCTGGGCCAGTAAGTTCCGGCTGATGCTCCGACTTTTCCCCGGCCCGGCATCGGGCCGGGGAGTTGTCACAGAAACGTCACTGCACTGTCACTTTCCTTTCCCGCGTTCGTCACGTCTGTCGCCTAGCCTTCTTTGCTCTTGCATCATTAAATAAGCAAAGGAGCCCGCTGTGCCCAAGACATCGCACCCATTTCAACTGTCATTGCTCGTTCTCGCTGTGAGCGCCGTGCTGGTATCCGGCTGTAATTCCTCGGACAACGATGATGATCTGGCGCCGGAAGCTCAGGTCACTGGCCTGACGCTCGAATTCGCCGGTCGATACAGCACCGGACAGTTTGATGAGTCTGCTGCGGAAATCACGGCGTTTGACCCTGCCAGTCGCAGGGCGTTTGTGGTTAATGCCTTGTCCGGGGCTGTGGATGTGCTGGATATGAGCGACCCGGTCAATCCAGCCAAAATCGACACGCTGACAGTTGCTGACATTGCCGCTGATGCGGTGGTTAACAGTGTGGCGGTGGCAAACGGGCTCGTTGCGGTTGCTGTTGAATCGAATCCGAAAACTGACCCCGGTTATGTTGCGGTATTTGGAGCTGCAGACCTGCAGCTGCGTGACAGTATCCAGGTAGGTGCGCAGCCGGATATGGTGACCTTTACGCCGGATGGGCAATATGTCCTGGCAGCAAACGAAGGCGAGCCAAGCGATGACTACCAGATCGATCCGGAAGGGTCGATCAATGTGGTTGATGTTTCCAATCCGGGGAATCTCACGGTACGGACAGCCGATTTTCTGGCCTTCAACAGCCAGGATGGCGCCCTGAAGGCATCGGGTGTTCGCATATACGGCCCGGGGGCCACCGTAGCCCAGGATCTGGAACCGGAATATATCACCGTCAGTGCCGACAGCCGCACTGCCTGGGTCTCTTTGCAGGAAAACAACGCCCTGGCGAAGCTGGATATCGGCGCGGCAACGGTCACCGGTATTTTACCCCTGGGGTTCAAGGATTACGGTGTTGAGGGGCAGGGTATTGATGCCTCGGACGATGACGGCGTCATCAATATCCAGAGATGGCCGGGTGTGGCGGGTATCTACCATCCCGATGCCATCGACAGTTACCAGGCAAATGGTGAAACCTTTATCGTGACGGCCAATGAGGGTGATGCCAGGGCCTGGGGTGAAGATGACGCCGACTACTGGAATGGCGATAGTTCCAGGGGTTTTGTCGAAGAGTTGCGGGTGAAACACCTGGTACATCCGGATGGTTTTGCCCGCCGGATTGGTGACGACATGCCACCGCAACTGACTGCGCTGGCCGAAGGTGCGCTGTTGAATCCATCCGTCTTCGATTACTGCGGTGCCACAGCCGGTGCAGCCAATGACTGTCGCGATGATGACCAGTTGGGAAGACTCAACATCAGTTGGGTGCAGGGTTACCGGGTTGATGAAAATGGTGCTCCTGTCATGTTCAACGCGTCGGGTGCAGAAGACCCGGACGGCACGCTTCTGATGTACGACCAGCTGTACTCCTACGGCACGCGTTCTCTGGCGATCTGGAATGAGGACGGTGAGCTGGTATGGGACTCCGGCGATGCGATCGAGCAGTTCCTGGCCAGTGAGGACTGTCGTCTGGGTACGGCTCGTTCTATTCCCTGCTCAGACCACTTCAACTCCGCCCATGACGAGGGCATGGCGTTCGATTCCCGGTCGGACGCCAAAGGTCCGGAACCTGAAGCCGTGACTGTGGCGACGTTCGGCAATAAAACCTTTGCTTTTCTGGGCCTTGAGCGCATGGGCGGTATTCTGGTCTACGACGTAACGGACCCTGCCAGTCCGGTTCAGGTGGATTACCTGAATACCCGTGACGACTGGACCACTGTCGACACGGCTTCAGTACTCGAAACCGCAGGGGATCTGGGCGTGGAGAGCATCACTGTGGTGGCCGCCGATGACTCACCTACTGGTGAGCCGTTACTCATCACCGGTAACGAAGTCAGCGGCACCACGGCGATCTACCGTGTGAAACTCGAACTGACTGATTAATTCAGTTTCCGGAATAAAAAAGCCCCGTCTTCATGGCGGGGCTTTTTTGTGTCCGGTGACCCGTCCTGAATAAGGTTTAC